>JAYVRP010000843.1:0-14512 GCA_043776215.1 Rhodoferax sp.
GACAATTTCCAGGCGAAAACTGTTGGAGCCGAGGTCGACGGCGGCGATGCGCGTTCCGTTTTGCATGGGTATCGGTAGGCTGTTTTTTGCAGCATAGCATTCACGCACGGATGTGCCGCCACGGGTGATGACGGCAGCGTTCAAAACACCTCCGGCACCACGATATCCGGACGCACCGGTTGTCGCACATAGTCTTCATGACGTTCACGCGGGGGCAACACGATGGGCGGGTATTCGACCTCCTGGTAAGCCATCTGGCCCAGCAGATGGTGGATGCAATTGAGGCGGGCCTTTTTCTTGTCCACCGCCTGCACCACCCACCAAGGCGCCTCGGCGATATGGGTACGCTCGAGCATCACCTCCTTGGCCTTGGTGTACTCCTCCCAGCGCCGGCGTGACTCCAGGTCCATCGGGCTGAGTTTCCATTGTTTGAGCGGGTCATGGATCCGTCCCAGGAAGCGCAGGTGTTGTTCTTCGTCCGAGATCGAAAACCAGTATTTCACCAACTGGATACCCGAACGCACCAGCATGCGCTCGAATTCCGGCACGGTACGGAAGAACTCCTCATATTGCTCGTCGGTGCAGAAGCCCATGACCCGCTCGACCCCGGCGCGGTTGTACCAGCTTCGGTCGAACAGCACGATTTCACCAGCGGCGGGGAGATGCGAGACGTAACGTTGGAAGTACCACTGCGTCCGCTCCCTTTCGTTCGGCGCAGGCAGGGCGGCCACCCGGCATACCCGCGGGTTCAGCCGCTGAGTGATCCGTTTGATGACCCCGCCTTTGCCGGCCGCGTCGCGCCCTTCAAAAAGAATCACGACCTTGTGGCCGGTGCGCACGACCCAGTCCTGCAACTTCACCAACTCCCCCTGCATGCGGAACAGCTCTCGGAAGTAGCGTCGTCGCTGTTCTTTGTACACATCGCTGTCGACATCGAGCGTGCTGCCTGCGAGCTCGTCCAGGTTGCGGTCTTCGAGTTCCAGCTCGAACTCTTCGTCGTCGCTGTCCGCCAGGTCACGGCGAATTCGCTGCACCAGGTCGTCGTCACTGGAAGTCAAGGCAATCTCCTGCGGAAACTTGAGGGTGGCCGGGTTCTTTGGAACAAGAGTCAAGTAAACACGGGTGTTGTGACAGGCGCATGACAATTCAACGCTTGGACCAGTCCAAGCCAGGCAATGGCAATGGCAATGACCCCCAGAGCGGCGACCCAAGCGGCCGGATCGCCCGCGGTGGTGAATAGCGCCGGCGAAATACGCTCACACTGCCCCATTGCCACGCGACCACGGCTTACCGGGAAGATTCCGAACTTGTCAGGCAACGGCATCACCACTGCGGTGTTGTCGGCGGCGCTGGTCTTGTAACGCAGTTGTCACACGGCGTGACACTGGCATGCGTCAGATCAAATGCGATGGGCAAAATGCCTGCCCGCGCTGGTTTCCCGGTAGTACGATCCCTTGAGGCTGATGACCTTTTGGGGGTTGAAGGCGCATCGCAGGTTGCCGCTCGGGTAACGCCCGGGCCAGCACTGGCGACAGTCCGGATTGGCAATCGTCAGGTCTCAACGTTCAAAAGAGGTTTCACATGCGTGCTATCAAGGAGGCTCGAAAAATCATCGAGCAGGATCCAGCCAATCCGTCGGCCAAAATCCTCGCCCGGCTGGTGCTGGCTCTGGAGTCCGAGGTGGAGTTTCCGATTTCCAGCATCTACCACCTGGATTTCGATCGATTCGATCTTGCCATTCGGATTCTGGAGGAATGGCGGCTTGACCGGTACTATGCGGGCAAGGCGCGGCTGTTCGACATCTCAACGCAAGCGTTCGATCTACAACTTGCGAACTGACGCCCGCCGTAGCGGCAGGTTCCACGCTTTCAGCGCGCGCAGCAGGGGCCTCTTCTTCGACTGGTGCGCCTGCATGCGCCGCAGGATGTCGTCCAGCGTGCGCATGGCCCCGACGATGTGAGGCCCCTTGTTGAGCATCACACATTCCGCGCGCCCGCCCATGGCGGCGTCGGTGATTTCGGCCCGGGAAGGCAGGCCGGTCTTTGCCAGTGTTTCGAGCACCTGTGTGGCCCAGATCACCGGCATGTGTGCCGCCTCGCAGGCCCACAGGATCTCTTCCTGCACCTCGGCCATGCGTTCGTAACCGCATTCGACCGCCAGGTCCCCGCGCGCGATCATCACGCCAGCCGCCGGGCCGGCCATGGCGGCCAGCAGCATCTCGGGCAGGTGTTCAAAACCACGGCGGGTTTCGATCTTGAGCACGATACCCAGATGCCCCGCACCCATGGCGCCCAGATGCGTGCGCAAGGTTCGCACATCGTCCGCCGATTGCGCAAACGACAGGCCCACGAGGTCGGCGCACCGTGCCACTACGATGAGGTCTTCGAGATCCTTGGCGGTCAGGGCAGGCAGATCCAGCTGGGTGTCGGGCAGATTGATGCCCTTGTCGGCGCCGAGGTTCTCGCCACCGTCACGTGCATCCGTGATCTCCACTTCGACCCGGTGGGCGTCAGCACGTCGGACGATGGCGCCAATGCGGCCATCGTCAAACCAGATTCTGTCGCCCTTGCGCACGCGCTTCAGGGCCAGCGGCAACGTGCACGCAATCTCTGCGGGCCTGGCCCGGTGTCCCTTGCTCGCGGGCAATGCGTCGCGCCCGATTCCCTGGGTGACCAGGTGCAGCTTCTGCCCTCTTGCCAGCCGCAACTGGCCTGGCAGCATCGGGATGCCGGTCAAGGCCGTTTCGAGCGCATGGGGTGCGCCGAAATGCAGATGCAGCCGTGTCTCGTCGCACAGGTAAACCGTCTGCTCGCACTCCACCAACACCGCATCGAAGACGCATTGCACGACACGCAGCTTTCGGCGCGCCCCGCGCGCGTCGACGAGATCGATGCGCTCGCCTGTCTTGATGCGGTGCAGCCACTCGGGGTCCACGTCCACGACAAAGGGCGCCGCGATGGGCATGTGCACCGCGCCGCGGGCGCGAAGGCCGAGCCTGGCAGCTGCCGTCACACGCCCCAGGTCGTCGCGCTCGGGTTTGATCTTGATCACCGAGCCGGCGCCGGCCACCGGGCCAGTTCGCAACTTGGGGCCTCCCAGGTCCATCAGCACTCGCACGGGCCGGCCGGCTTGGGCTGCAGCGCGGCGCACGTTTTGCGCCATCGCCTCCCACTCGGCGGCACCATCATGGGCGCAATTGATACGGGCAATGTCCATGCCGGCCCCCACCAGGCCCTGAACCAGTGCCTCGTCGCTGGCGGCTTCAATCGACAGGGTGACCATGATCCGCACGCGACGCTCGGTGGGTGCTGCGCCGAACAGCGTTTCGGCGTGCTGGGTCAGCAGCGTTGCGCCGCTGTGGAAGCCAGCCGGTTCGTCCTGTTGCCGCGGCGTCCAGGGCAGGCCCGCCAACCGGTGCAGGATGCCGAGCACCTTGTCCAGGTTGGCAAGCACGTGGCTTTCGGCGCGCCCCAAAGACGATACGCCGGTTTGAGCGAGACTGTCCTGCAACTCACGCAGGTCGATGCGTCGCATCGCAAGGTAGTGTGCGAGATTGATCGCACTTGCCCGGTGTGCCGGGTGCAGGTCATCCAGCAGGGGCTCGAGCTGTGACTGGCGCGCCCTCATGGCCTTGCGTAATGACCAGAGTTTCTTGATCAGGATTGCACCCAGATGTGCATCCCACCCCTCAGGAGCGGTGCTTTTGGAGTTCGGCGTCATCGTATGGGCCTGTAAAGCTCCAGTTTGTCTGCCGATGATGGCGGTTCGATGACACTGCAACGGGGCTGACCGCGGTTTATTGCGCCAAGTCAACTCCTGCGCTGAAGTGGTCGTGGTGCAAGGGGTTCGAAGTGTGGGCGTTATCAGGCCCCGAGCCTGTTTCCTTGACCGTGAGTCGGTGCAGGTCTGCCTGTATGAGATTCGCCAGGACAGGTCCATAACGTTCGATTTCGGCCAGCGGGGCGAAACCGTAACCGATGACCAATCCTCGTATGTCCTTGCGTTGCAGGCAGTAGCCAGACAGTGGTCTGGCCGTCAGGCCCGCGGCACCCAGGCGGCGGGCCAGAGCCTTGTCATCGAGGTTGTGGGGCAGGCGCACGCACAGGTGCAGACCCTGTTCCGCGCCGCTGATGTGGGCATCTGCGCCCAGGCAGGGCTTCAGCGCCTCCAGCAGGCATTGGCGCCGCTTGCCATAACTCTGCCGGGCATGGCGCAAGACTGTAGTGAAATGGCCCATCTCAATGAATTCGGCCAGAGCGGCTTGCAGCGGCAACTGGCCAGGTCGGTACAGGTCGTAGTGCGCCTGTTTGAACTGCGCAACCAGCCGCTTGGGGACGACCAGGTATCCGAGCTTGAGCCCTGGATAGAGCACTTTGGAAAATGAGCCTGCATAAAGAACCCGACCCTCGTTGTCTAGCCCCGCCATGGAAGAAATCGGTTCGCCGCTGAACCGGAAATCGCTGTCGTAGTCGTCTTCCACAATCCACGCCTTGTGCTCGTGGGCTATCGCGAGTATCTGCTTCCTGCGCGCCAACGACATGACGGCGCCGGTCGGGTATTGGTGCGAAGGTGTGACGTAGATCAGGCGTGGTGGTGCCTTTGTGTCCGACGCGCGTGGCGCCATGCCGTCCTCGTCGACCGAAACGGCATGGATGCTCAGGCTGGCGGCCAGGAAGGCCTTGATCGCGCCCCAGTATGCCGGGTCTTCCATCCAGACCGTGTCGAGCGGGTCACCCAGGAGTTGCGCGCACAATTCGAGCGACTGCTGGGTCCCACTGGTGATGATGACCTGATCCAGGTCGAGCAGAACGTTGCGCGACACCCTCACATAATTCGCGACCGCCTTTCGCAACGGCGCGTAACCACCGGAATAGCTGTAGTCCAGCATGTCGGGGTAGGTCATGCGCCAGTGCTTGTTTTGCAGGCGCTGCCAAAGCGACACCGGAAACGCACTGAAATCCACCAGGCCCGGTGTGAAGGGGTAGATTTCGAGTTGACTGGCGCAGTAGGTGGTCAACAATGTCTGACCGCGGCGGGACAACTCGGCGCCGCTGTATGGGGGTCCGGCATGCCCGCGTTCCGCCCCTTTCACGATTCTGTCGCTGACATAGGTGCCGCTTCCCACCAGGCTCACCAGGTAACCCTCGACCACAAGCTGGTTGATGGCGGTGATCACTGTGTTGCGTGCCATGGCCAGGTCGTGCGACAAGTTGCGGCTGGATGGCAGGCGATCACCGGCGGTCAATTTGCCATCCACGATCGCAAGTCGCAGCGCGTCGTACAGCTGTCGGTGCAGGGGCGCAGTTCCTTGAGAGCGCAAGTGTGTGATCCGGGCGAGCAGCAGTTCGGAAATCATGGGGGGAAATGGATCAAACTAGGCCGAGCATGCCCTGTTTGTACCAGATGCGCCACAAATGGACCTACCCATTGTGACCAAGTGGACCCATTACGGATGCAGCGTACGTAGAACAATGGTCCAGCCAACAACCCGGAGACGCGCATGCAAATTACGATCAACGACACAGCCAGCGGTCTCCGGCGGGCAGGCAAGTTGCTGCGCCGCGCCGTTGCGATTTCCCTGGCCCTGGTGGTTCTGCCAACCATCGGCGTGGCCCAAACGAAGCAGCTCTTTCTTTACACCTGGGCCAATTACGTGCCGCCCAACCTGATCAAGCGATTTGAATCGGAAACCGGCATCAAAGTCAGTGTCGATGCCTACGACAGCAATGACACCATGCTTGCCAAATTGCAGGCGGGTGGTGGTGGTTATGACATCGTGGTGCCGAGCAATTCCGTGCTGGCGACCATGATCCGCTCCGGCCTGCTCTTGAAGATCGACGCATCGAACATGGCTAACTACAAGAATGTTGCCGCGCCGCACGACCATCCTGATGCGGACCGGAATCGCGACTACTCCGTGCCCTACCTGTGGGGTTCCACCGGTTTTACCTACGACTCGGCAAAGGTGCCGGGAGGCAAGCTCAACGAAAGCTGGAAGGAGTTCTTCGAACCGCGCCCCGAAGTGGCGGGGAAGATTGCCGCACTCAACGACCAGGGTGAGATGTTCACTGCCGCGGCGATCTACCTCGGCATCGACACCTGCACCGAAAACCCGGCGGAGGCACAACGTATTCTCGAGGTGCTGGAAAAGCAGAAGCCTCACGTGAAGATCTACTCATCGACTGGAACGATCGGGCGCATGGCCTCTGGCGAGGTGGTGATGCACCAGCAATGGAACGGCGCATCGCATCGGTCGCGGACGACCTTGCCGACCGCGGTTTTCGTCTACCCGGTCGAAGGCATGAACCTCTGGGGTGACAATTTTGCGGTACCCAAGGGCGCGCCCAATCCCGAAACCGCAAAGGTTTTCATGAACTGGATGATGGATCCGAAAAATGCGGGCGAGGCGTCGAATTTTGGTGGCTACAACAACGCCATCAAGGGTTCAGAAGCCTTCATGAATGCGGAACTGCGAAGCAACCCGGCGATCAACCCGCCGGACGCGCTCAAGAGTCGTTTTCGCCCGGTGAAAGACTGTTCGATGAAAGCGCGCGAACTGCGCGACGGTGTCTGGACACGGCTGCGCCGCTGAGGGTGGAAGAGGTCCCCGACGCTTCCCGGTCCAGGGCAGCGACAGGAGTTGCCGTCGCCATTCGGCAGGTGAGCAAGACGTTCGTGGGCGCAAACCAGCCGGCCCTGGCCGAGGTATCACTCGACATTCTGAAGAACGAGTTTTTTACGCTGCTGGGGCCGTCCGGGTGCGGCAAAACAACGGTGCTGCGCATGATTGCGGGGTTCGAACATCCGGATACCGGTGCCATCGAACTGGAGGGGGTGGACATGGGCGCCACCCGACCGAACCGCAGGCCGGTCAACACCGTGTTCCAGAGTTATGCGTTGTTTCCGCACATGAGCGTGGAACAGAACATTGCCTTTGCACTCGAGATGCTGGAACATCCCCGAGACACGGTTCGGGCCCGCGTCGCCGAAATGATGCACCTGGTGCGGCTGGAGGGCCTGGGCGACCGCCGGCCCGCGCAACTCTCCGGCGGACAACAACAGCGTGTCGCCCTGGCGCGTGCGCTGGCGCCTGCGCCCAAGGTACTGTTGCTCGACGAGCCGCTGTCTGCGCTGGACCTGAAACTGCGCAAGGAAATGCAGGTGGAGCTCAAGCGGCTGCAGGCTGCGACAGGAATCACGTTTGTGTTCGTGACCCATGACCAGGAGGAGGCGTTGACGATGTCGAACCGCATCGCCGTCATGTGCAACGGGCGCGTCATGCAGACTGGTAGGCCGGGGGATGTCTACGAGCGGCCCGCCAACCTGTTTGTGGCCGGGTTCATCGGTGAAGCGAATTTCTTGCCGGCGACCTGCATGGCGCGCAAGGGACCGGGCGGCACATTCCGGATCGAACGGATATCCGGCGAGCCTATGAACCTCGAGATTCCCGATGCCAACGGGATTGCGCTGGGTGCCAAGTCGGTACTGGTCCTGCGGCCCGAGCGCATCTCGCTGGTTCCTGCGTCCCAAGGCTTGCTGAGCGGCCTGGTGCAGGAGACCACATACAGCGGCAGCGACTTGGGCGTGCATGTCAAACTGGCGGACGGCGTGACCTTGCGCCTGCGCGTCAGCGGTGCGTCGGGTGTGCCGGTGTCCATCGGTGCCGACGTTGGACTGGCCTTTGCCACCGACGCCATCTGGGCCCTCCCGGCATGACGACCTGGCGCAGCGGCGGTCTTGCACTGACTGCGCCGGCAGTCGCGATCCTGGCCGTGTTCATGATCGTCCCGCTCTTCTTGATGCTCTACGTGTCGTTTCTGCAGCGCGCTCCGTTTGGCGGGGTGATCTGGGACCAATTCACCACAGTCGCCTATCAGAAGCTCCTGGTCGAGCGCGACCTCCTCGGCCACCAGTCGTTCAACAGCGACTACATCGCCATCTTCCTGCGTTCGTTCCGGCTGGCGCTGGCCACGACCTTGATCACGCTTCTGGTCAGTCTTCCCACGGCTCTGTACATGACGACTTTGTCACGGCGCAACGCCACTGTGATCCTGTTTCTGGTGACCGTCCCCTTTTGGACCAATCTGCTGGTTCGCAACTTTGCGTGGATCCTGATTCTGCGCAATGGCGGTACGCTGGACCAGGCGCTGCAGTGGGTAGGAGTGACCACGCAGCCGCTCGACATCCTCTACACCCCTCTGGCGACCGGCATCGGTCTGGTGTACTCGTTCCTTCCTTTCATGATCCTGCCGACCTATGTGGCGCTGGAGCGAATCGACACACGCCTGATCGAAGCGGCGTTCGACCTGGGCGCCGACCGCAGGCGGGTTCTGACCCGTGTTGTTCTTCCGCTGGCGATGCCGGGCATCCTGGCAGGGTCGATTCTGGTTTTTGTGCCCTGCCTGGGAGCCTATGTGAGCCCCGAGTTGCTGGGTGGTGGCAAGTCGCTGATGATCGGCAGCCTGGTGCAGGCGCAGTTTGGTTCGTCGCGCAACTGGCCGTTCGGCGCTGCGCTGGCGATCGTGCTTGTCGCGGTGTTGTTGCTGAGCCTGGCCCTGTTGCGGCTGGTGAAGCGGCGCATGGATCAACCGGCATGACGCACGAGCAGAACCTGCTGTCCAGCCGTGGCGATGCGCTGGTTGCAGCGTGCGCGCTGGTGTTCCTGTATGTCCCGATCGTGACGCTGGTGGCGTTGTCATTCAATGACAACGATCTGACCACCATCTGGACCCATGTCAGTACGAAGTGGTACGCGGCAGTGCTCGACAACGGCAACATCCTGCGCGCTGCGAAGAACTCGCTGATCGTCGCCACGTGCGCCACGGCATTGGCCACTGTGGCCTCCACAGCCGCTGCCCTCGGCGCCGCACAATCGGGTGCGCGGCAGCGCGATGCGGTCGAAAACCTGATCGGCCTGCCCTTGCTGGTGCCGGAGATCGTTACGGCCGTTGCGCTGTTGATGGTGTTCGTGGTCTCTGGCATGCCGCTGGGGCTGACGTCGGTCGTTGTGGCCCACATGGTGTTCTGCATTCCTTTCGCCTATTACCCGATCAAATCGCGCATGGACGGCCTGGACCCCGCATTGATCGAGGCCGCAAGTGACCTGTACGCGCCGCCCTGGAAACGTTTCACGCGGGTGGAACTACCGCTGCTGGCGCCTGGGATATTTGCCGGGGCCTTACTGGCATTTATCAGTTCACTGGGTGATTTCGTGATCACCTATTTCGTGGCGGGTCCGGGCGCGACCACCTTGCCGGTCTACATCTTCGGGATGATCCGAACCGGCGTAACGCCGGAAGTGAACGCTCTATCCGCAATTTTTCTTCTGGTGTCCATGGCCGTCATCAGTATTGCATTTCTGTTTGGCGGCAGGCTCCACAAGCCACGCAAATGAGCACGAACCTTGGGATGGGATGTGCATGAATGTGTTTTATGACGATGCCTATGTGGGTGCAGGGTATGCGTTCGAGACCACGCGCAAAGCCAAGTGGGTTACCGACTCGCTGGCGTCCGACCCCATGGCAGGTGTTCACCTGTTGGCGCCTCGGCACCTGACCTGGGACGACGTGGTGGAGGTCCACCACCCCGACTATGCGCGCGCTGTCCAGACGGGCCGGCCACTGGTACTGGCACAGTCACAGGGATTCGTCTGGGACGCCGGTCTGTGGCCCATGGTGCTGGCCACCAATGGCGGGATGCTGGCGGCCGTGTTCGATGCGCTGCGACATGGTGTTTCAGGAAGCCTGTCCAGCGGCTTGCACCACGCCAGGCGGGACCGTGGCGCCGGGTATTGCACCTTCAATGGTCTGGTGCTCGCGGCGCGAAGGGCCGTGGTGGCAGCAACCGGGCCTGTGCTGATCCTCGACCTGGATGCCCATGCCGGAGGAGGGTCTGCCGAGCTGATTGCCAACGATGCGACTATCTGGCAGGTCGACGTATCGGTGGACTCCTACGACAGTTACCCCAGTACTGCCCGCGCCAGCCTCCATGTCGTGGAGCGTGCAGACGATTACCTGCCGCGGATCGAAACCTGCCTGATGGAAATCGAAAGGCAGATGCCGCCATTCGCCCTGTGTCTTTACAACGCGGGGATGGACCCATTCGAGGGGTGCGGAGACGGTGGTCTGCCTGGCATCAACCGGGACGTGTTGGCCGCGCGCGAGCGCATGGTCTTTGAATGGTGTGCCCGGCAACATTTGCCGGTGGCATTTGCGCTGGCGGGTGGCTATATCGGTGATCGCCTCGATCGGGACGGCCTGGTGGGGCTGCACCGACTCACGCTGGCGGCGGCCACCGGGTTTGCCGCAGGAAGACGCTGACTGTCAGTGTACCGACACATCGGCTTTCCAAGCTTGCGCCGTGACGGCGCGGCCTTTGCACGTCGCAGCTCTGACGGCAGTGTCGCGTGCAATGCGCCAGCCGCAGGTTCTGTCTGGTGCACGTCGAATACAGGAGCAACCGCAACATCCCGGGACTTCGCAGTTTCAACAGGGCATCTTCCACTTCGCTGACTTATGGCGCCGACGCGTCTGGTCTGATCTGCTGCTGCCACTTTGGTGCCGATGGGGCCGGGGTGGCCCATCAGGTCGGCGGAAGCGCTGGAATGGATGTCGCCGGACTCGAACCAAGACGGGTTCGTGTGGCTCCACTTCAACCTTGCCCATGCCGCTGCCGAAAAGTGGATGCGCCAGAACCTGGCCCGCGGAGGTGTTTCACGAAGCCCTGCATGACGGTTGGCATTCGACACGCGTCGAAATGGACGACGACATGCTGGTGGCAGTCGCCAATGACGCGCACTATGACTTCACGTTCGATCCGTCCGGCATTTCCACGTTGTGGCTGGCGGGCGGAGCCCGGGTCATGATCAGTGCCCGTCTGCAGCCGCTGCGCCGAACCGATGCAATACGGGCAGGAAATGGGACCATTCCGGTGTGCGGGCCAGCGGCGCGCTGGCCTGCGTATCCCAGCGATGCAGGGCTACCGCGTCTCTGGCGTAAGGTCTGCGGATGAACAGTGTGGCCTCGGATGCCGAGAACGGCCCGCCCTGGGCGCTCAGGCTCTTTCTGGATGCCGACGACAATGTGGTCCAGTAGGTGCTGTCCATCGCGCACAGGTAGCGGCCGGCATCGACATGCAGCCGGATGGGTTCGGTCACGGCGTCAGGGAACATCCCGCGCAGGAACGGCAGCGCGATATATTGGTGGCCGTCATCGGCGTTCGCCGGCAACTCCTCCGCGTAGGACGCCAGCAGGTGGCCAATGTCATGCAGCAGCGCGGCTGTCACAAGTTCCGGCGGGCTTTGGGCGTGCTCAGCGGACTGCGCGCATTGCAGCGCGTGTTGGAGATGCGTGAGGGGCAGCGCACCATAGGGCGAAGCGCCAAGAGTTTCGAATAGGCGTGTGATTTCGGGGATTTGCAGCAGCATGTCTTTTTTCCTTCGGGATGCGCAAATCGTAGGAGCCGGCCATGACGGTATCGTGTCATGCCAGGCAGTAATCACCTGCGCTTCGGTAGGCTATCGACAGCGTTGAAGAAGCTTCCGTGTGTGTCGACTCAGGGCTGTTGCACCAGCATCGGGTGCACGGTGAATACATGGGCGGAGGCGGGGTCCACCGTCACCCGTACCCAGTGCAGAGAGGGGCTGCCGAAGGTTTGCAGGCGCGTCAGATTGGGCAGCAACCGGGTGGGGCTGTACAGCGGCTTGTCGAGCTTGAAGAAATGGGTGTCGCCGTGCACCAACAGCACCTGGCCCTTGAACTGCTCGGTCTGCCGGACGACGTTGCTGATGAAGTTGCGGTAGCCAAGGAATTCCGGCGCGGCACTCTCGTCGAGTTCCTCGGTCTCGGGAAGGTCGAATCCCGGGTCACCCTGGAATACCAGCACGATGCCGCGCGCATTCTGGGCCCGGGCCATGGCGAAGGACGACGCCAGCCACTCCACGTTGGCCTCGTCGCGCTCGAGGTGCTCGGCGTTGCCGGCATCGCATTGCTCGGTCTTGCGCGCACTCTTGTTGCTGCAATCCTTTGCGTTGAGTACCAGGTTGTTGTTGCTGCCAGGGACGTTCAGGCCGACAAAAACGACGTCACCCCGGACAAACCGGATGTTTTCCACGAATTTCTGGCCGAGCTTGCCCTGATGCTCCAGCGCCATGCGTGTTTGGCCCAGGCTATCCGTGCTCGGGAACATCACCTTGCGGATTTGCGCCAGGCGCTCCAATGCATCGTAGCCACCATTGTTCAGCCGATGGCAGTCGGTCCATTCGTTGTCGCCGGGGATATACACGACGGGTTTGACCATGCTGCCGAACATCTTGAGGGCATCTGTGTAGACATCATCGGTGCATTGGGAACTGCCGTCCTTGATGTCGCCGTCGTAGATTGAAAACGCGATGTCCGACTGGTTGATGCTGCGCAGGACCGCTGGCAATTTGGGATCGTCGCCCGCTTTCTTGTAGGGCATGTCGCCCCACAGGCCGAACGAAAAACTCTGGGTGCTGACGGTGGTGGTGGCGCAGGAGACCAGGCCGAGGCCCAACAGGGCGGATGCCGCAAGGCGAACAAGCATGGGGGAACTCTGGTGGTGAAAGGTGGACATACTTTAGCCCCCGCACATGACGAATGTGTGACGACGTTTCGTCACATCTCTGTCATGGCGCTTGCCTATGCTTCGGCGTTCGCGATTCCCAAGCCACATCAAGCTCCATGGAGTACACCTATGACCTACCGATTTCGACTTCCTGGTTACACCGGCAGGCGCCGGCGCGTTTCGAGCCCCATTCGACGGTTGCTGGTGATTGCCGCCACACTTTGCGTGGGGGCTGCGCAAGGGCAACTTGCCGCTGTTGCACCCATTCGCGAGGCGCAGGAACTGCGCTTTCGCGATTTTTTTCGGACTCCCATCGGAGCGGCGGGACTGGAGGCCAGCGAGTCGCTGCGTCAGGCCGACGGGCAGCGGGTGCGCCTGGTGGGCTACATGGTGCAGCAGGAGGTTTCGACCGCCGGGCGTTTCATGCTGGCACCACGACCGGTGCAGATGAGCCAGCATGCCGATGGCGAGGCGGATGACCTCCCGCCGGCCACCGTGACAGTCTACTTGGACCCGACCCAGAAGCATTGGGCGGTTCCCCATGCGCGTGGGCTGCTCGCCGTCAGTGGGCGCCTCGCAGTGGGTCGTCTTGAGGAAACCGACGGACGCGTGTCATGGGTCCGCCTCCAACTCGATCCCGAAGCCACGCGCGCCATGAATGCCTACGAACTTGCCGTGTTGCAGCACAACCGGCAGCATGCCCACCCAACCCAACCATGAACTTGACCATGAACTTGAACCCATCGACACAGCAAAACCTGCTGCGCTCCCTCGCCGCCGCTGCACTGATCGGCATGGCGGTGCAGGCACTCCACGCCGCGCCTGCGGTCAGCCGCCTGACGCCGCCGAGCGAGCTTTTTACCAGCGGGCAGAGTGCCCCGGTCATCGCCCGGTTCCTGCCGGGGCAACGCTTCGACCTGCAGGCGACCATCCGCCCCGACGATGCCGGCAAGTCAATCACCGGCGCGCGCTTCGCGATCGACGGCAAGCCCGTCGATGTGCCGGTCGCCTTGCGTGATTGCGCCATCGGCTGCCAGGCCTCCGTGCCAAAGAACGCCACCATCGCCACGGTGCGCGCAGTCGCCGTGTCACGTGCCGGCCTGCATACCTTTGGCATCACCGCAACCCAGAGTGACGGGCAGATCGTCAGCGCCAGCGGGAACTTTGAAGTGGTCCCTCTGGTGGCTGGCGGCCAGAAGGTGAAGAACATCGTGATCCTGCTCGGAGACGGCATGGGTGCGGCGCAGCGCACGGCGGCGCGCATCGTCGCAGGCGGTTATGCCCAGGGCAAGGTCATCACGCCGCTGGCCATGGACACCTTTCCGGTCACCGGCATGGTCAAGACCGCATCCTTGAACTCGGTCGTGACCGACTCGGCGCCCGGCATGACGGCCTATGTCTCGGGCAACAAGAACAACAACAACGAGGAAGGTGTGTTCCCGGACGATACGGTCGACCCGTTCGACAACCCGCGCATCGAGTATCTGAGCGAATACCTGCACCGCACCCAGGGCAAGGCCCTGGGCGTCGTGACCACCGCCGACGTGTTCGATGCCACTCCCGCCGGGAATGCCGTGCACACCAGCAATCGGGGCGCCGGCACCGGCATCGTGGACCAGTTTCTTGATGACCGCGGCCTGACCGGGCTGAGTGTGCTCATGGGCGGGGGACGCAAATGGTTTGTGCCGTCCACCGTCATGGGGTCCGCACGGGGTGACCGAACCGACTATGCGTTTTCTGCGAGCGACATGCACACGTCTGAAATCGTCAAGCGCTGGGGGGCAGCCCCCGGTAAACTCGACAAGGATCGAGATCTGCTGGCTGATTTCCAGGCGTCGGGGTTCCGCTACGCGTCCAACAAGGCCAGCCTGGATGCCATCGACATCACGAAGACCGACCGACTGCTGGGCCTGTTCGCGCATTCGAA
>JAYVRP010000844.1:0-4048 GCA_043776215.1 Rhodoferax sp.
GGCCTCGATGGGGTCCATCTGCGCCGCGCGGCGGGCTGGAAAATAGCCGAACAACACACCGATGACGGCCGCAAACACCAGTGCCAGTACGTTGATGACCGGGTCGAACACATAAGGCACGGCCATCACCTGCGACAGTGCCCAGGAGGCACCGGTGGCAATCAGGATCCCGATCACACCACCGAGCGCCGACAACACGACGGCCTCGATCAGGAACTGCAGCAGCACCTCGCCCTCCAGCGCACCCACCGCCAGGCGCAGGCCGATCTCGCGCGTACGTTCGGTCACGCTGACCAGCATGATGTTCATGATGCCGATGCCGCCCACCAGCAGGCTGACCGCTGCCACCGCGCCCAGCAGGCTGGTCAGCACACCCATGGTGCTGGACAGTGTCTCGGCCAGTTGCTGGGTGTCGAAGATGTTGAAGTTGTCGTCGTCACTCTCCGACAACTTGCGCCGTTCGCGCAACAGCTGGCGCAGGCTGGCTTTGAGCGGGGCGCTGTCGCTGCCCTCGGCCATCGACACCGCAAGGCTGCCCACCCTGCGGTTGCCGGTGACACGCCGTTGCAGCGTATGCAGCGGTACCACCACGGCGTCGTCCTGGTCACCCATGCCACCCTGGCCTTTCGCGGCCAGGATGCCGACGATGTCGCAGGAGAACTGCTTCACCCGAAGTGGGGCTCCCAGGCCGGTCTGCCCCGGCGTGCCGCCGAATATCTCGCGCCGCACGGTCTCACCAACGATACACACCGCAGCGCCGCCGAGTTGCTCCTCGGGCGAGAACATCCGTCCGCTGGCCAGTTTCCAGTTGCCGGTCTCGAACCACGCATGGGTGCTGCCGGTCACGCTGGTGGCCCAGTTGCGCCCATTTGCCACCACCGTGACACTGGCGCGCCCTTGCGGCGCCACCGCCGCCACCCCCCCGATCTGAGACTGGATGGCATCGGCATCGGCCTCGGTGAATTGCGGCACACCGCCGCCACCCGCGCCGCCGCCACCGGGGCCACCGGGGCCGCGCTGGCCCGGAGAGATCATCAAAAGGTTGGTGCCCAGGCTGGTGATCTGGGTCTGGATGGCCAGCGTGGCGCCGTTGCCCAGCGTGACCATGGTGATCACTGCGCTGACACCGATCACGATGCCCAGGATGGTCAGAAACGAACGCAGCATGTTGCGGTGCACCGACCGCAGCGCGAGCATGAAGACGCTGTACAGCATCAGGCAGGCTCGCCCTGTGGCACCGGGGCGGTTGCACCGGTGCTGGGGTTCGGGTTGGCCACATCATGGGCGATGCGCCCGTCCACGAACGTCACCCTGCGCCGCGCATAGGCCGCCATGTCGGCCTCGTGGGTGACCATCAGCACCGTGATGCCGTGGTCCTTGTTGAGGGCCAGCAGCAGCGCCATGATCTCGTGACTGCGCTGGGTGTCCAGGTTGCCGGTCGGCTCATCGGCCAGCACGACGGCCGGCTCCGTGACGATGGCGCGTGCGATCGCCACACGTTGTTGCTGGCCGCCCGAGAGTTCACCCGGTGTGTGGTGCTCCCAGCCGGCCAGGCCCACGGAGGCCAGTGCCTTGGCCGCAGCGATGCGCCGCACGCTGGCGCTGTCGCCGCGGTACAGCAGCGGCAACTCCACGTTTTCCTGCGCCGAGGTGCGCGCCAGCAGGTTGAAACCCTGGAACACAAACCCGAGGAAGCGCCGGCGCAGACGCGCGCGCTGGTCGCGCTGGAGGGACTCGACATGGGCACCCTTGAACAGGTACTGCCCGGCCGTGGGGGTGTCCAGGCAACCCAGGATGTTCATCGCCGTCGATTTGCCGGACCCGCTGGGCCCCATGATGGCGACGAATTCGCCCGGCGCGATGTCGAGGTCGATACCCTTGAGTGCCATCAGCTCGGCCACGCCGCTGCCATAGCGTTTGGTGACGCCGCGCAACTGGATCAGCGGAGGGTCGGTGGCAGTGGTCATTTCGCCGCCGTCTTCTGGTTGGTGATCACCAGCATGCCCGGCTGCAGGTCGCCGCCGACGATCTCGGTCATGTGTCCGTCGCTGATGCCCGGCAGCACCGCCACTGCGACTGGCGCGCCGTCGCGCAGCACCCATACCTGGCGCGCGCTGGCGGTGCTGGCGCCGGCGGCCGCCGGGCGCCGCGTGCCGCCTGGCATGCGCGGTGTCAGTGCCGCCATCACGCTGTTCTTGGTGGCCACTGCAGCGGCCGAGCTGGGCGTGAAGCGCAGCGCGGTGTTGGGCACCAGCAGCACGTCGGTGCGTTGGGTGGCGGTGATGGTGGCCGTGGCCGTCATGCCCGGGCGCAGGCTCAGGTCGGTGTTGTCCACGTCCAGGTAGGTCAGGTAGGTCACCACGTTGTCGGTGATGGTGGAGCCAAAACCGACCCGTGTGATGCGCGCCGGAAACTTGCGGCTTACATAGGCGCTGACCGTGAAGGTGGCGTCCTGGCCGACCTTGACCTGGCCCACATCGGCCTCGTCCACGTACACCCACAGGCGCAGCCGGCTCAGATCTTCGGCCACGGTGAACAGGGTCACCGCCTGCAAGGACGCGGCCACGGCGTTGCCGGGGTCCACCGTGCGCGTGAGCACGACACCGTCGGCAGGCGCCACGATCGAGGCCTTGGACAGGTTGATCTGGTCGGTGGACAGCGCCGCCTGCGCGTCGTTGACACCTGCGCGGGCGCTGGTGTTGTCGGCCACGGCGCGTTCGAGCGCGGCGCGGCCGGCGTCGAGCTCGGCCTTGGACGGTACCTTGCCGCCGGACAGCCGGGCCACCTCCTCCAGCCGTCCCAGGCTGGAGCGCGCCTCCGTGATCGTGGCGCCGGTCTGCGCCACCTTGGCGCTGGCTGAAGCCACCGCAGCCTGGGCGCGCAGGATCTGGTCGCGCAGTTTCGCGGTGTCGAGCACCACCAGCACCTGCCCCTTCTTGATGCGGTCATTCACGCCCACGTTGACCTTGAGCACCGTGCCCGATAACTCGCTGCCGATGTTGATCGAGCGCGTCGGCTGGATGGTGCCATTGGCCGTGACCGAGAGTGTCAGATTGCCTTTGGCGGCCGCTTGTGTGGCATAACTGGGCGCCGCATTCTCGGTCCGTCGCATTTGCCAGTAGCCCAGGCCGGCAGCCACCAGCACGGCGAGCGCAACACCCGCCCAGACGGCTGGCCGGCGGTACCAGGGCCGCCTGGAGGGTTCGTCGAGCAGGGTGGTGATGTCCACAGCTGCGGGACCGGCCGGTGCAGGCCTTGCAGCCGGTGGCGCGGCGGGCGCGGCTGGCGCGGGAGGAGCGGGTGGGGGTGGGGGCGCGGTCATGAATTCGGGTTGCTGGAAACGCCTGGAGCGGGCAGGCCGGCAGCGCCGTCGCTGTCTGGCCGCCAGCCGCCGCCCAGCGCCTTGTACAGGCGGACGTGGTCGGCGCTGACGCTGGCGATGGCGCCCGCGACGCTGTCCTGGGCTGCCAACTGGGTGCGTTGGGTGTCGAGCACCGACTGGAAATCGATCAGGCCGCTGCTGTAACGCTGGCGCGCCAGCTCCGCAGCATTGCTGGCGGCCTGGGCCGCGTCCTGCAGGCTGGCCAGGCGGGCGCGGTCACCACGCAGCGCGACCAGGGCGTCTTCGACGTCGCGTAATGCGCCCAGGATGCTGGCCTGGTAGTTCACCTGCGCCTGTTCCCGGGCCGCCTGCTGCGCGCGCACCTGGGCGCGGGCGGCCCCACCGTCGAACAGCGGCAGCGACACGCTGGCCAGCAAGGCGCTGGCCAGCGACGCACCGTTGGTGAGTGCGCCCAGCGTCAATGCACTGAGCCCCAGGGAGCCGCCGAGCTTGAAGCTGGGCAGGCGCTGTGCATCGGCTTGTGACACGCGCGCCATGGCCGCCACGACCTGGAGTTCGGCCGCGCGCACATCCGGGCGCTGGCGCAAGGTCTCGGCCGGCAGGCTCAGGGCGATGTCTGCGCTCGGCTGCGGAACCGGTGCTGCCGTCTCCAGGTCGCCAGCCAGAGCGGCGGGTGGCTGTCCGGTCAACAACGAGAGAGCGTTG
>JAYVRP010000845.1:0-4037 GCA_043776215.1 Rhodoferax sp.
TCCTTCTTGCGCAGGGCGAGACAGAAATCGAACAGGCGCGGCTGCCGCTCACGGACCAGCCGCGCCAACGCCAGCGTGGCACGAACGTCGCTCAGCGCATCGTGCGCAGCGTCGTGCACCAGGCCGTTGGCGGTGGTCAGATCGGTGAGCTTGAAGCTGGCACTGCCGTCCGGTTTGGTGGGCCACACGATGCCCTCAGGGCGCAACGCATACGCGGTGCGCACGACATCGAGCAGGTCCCAGCGCCCACAGCCGTTTTGCCACTCCCTGGCATACGGGTCGATCAGGCTGCGCCAGAACATGAAACGTGTGATCTCGTCGTCGAAGCGGATGCTGTTGTAACCCACGCCGATCGTGCCTGGCTCCGCCAGCGCCTGTTCGATACGCGCCGCGAACCGGGCCTCGGGCATGCCCTTGTCCAGGCACAACTGCGGCGTGATGCCGGTGATCACGCACGACTGCGGGTCGGGCAGGAAATCGTTGGCCGGCTGGCAATAGAACATCATCGGCTCGCCGACTTCGTTCAAGGCGGCATCGGTGCGAACTGCGGCAAACTGCGCTGGCCGGTCGCGCCGCACGTTGGCGCCGAAAGTTTCGTAGTCGTGCCAAAGGAACGTGAGCGGCGGCGCGGTGATGGAGGGGTCAGTCAAAAGGGAACTCCAGAAATGCTCGAACCGTATTCACCGCCGGCGCGCAGACCGTACACCGGCCAGGCCCGCCACCATGGCCAATACCCGCTGCAGCTTCAGCGAATCGGCGATCTCGACCGTGAAGGTCATCCAGGCTGTGGCCCTGACCGACTGCGTCTGGACACCAATCACATTCATTTTCTCCTTGGTGAAAACCTCGGAAATGTCGCGCAGCAACCCCTGGCGGTCCGCAGCCTCGATCGCCACATCCACCGGGTAGACCGCCGTGTCGGTGGATTTGCTCTCACCCCACCCCACATCGATGACGCGGTCGCCGTTCCTGGCCATCATTTCGCGCAGGTTGGAACAGTCCGCCCGGTGCACACTCACGCCTTTGCCGCGCGTCACGAAGCCGCGAATGGCGTCCGGCGGCGCCGGTTTGCAGCACTTGGCCAGCTGGGTCAACAGGGAGTCGACTCCGACCACCAGCACGCCACCACCGGCCGACTTGCCAGGCTGCGTCGCCTTCTTGATCAACGGGGCGTCGGCCAGGGGCGCCACCGGCTCGGCCGGGCGCAACAACAACTCGATGTTGCGCAGGGGAAACTCGTCCTTGCCGACCACCTCGAACAGGTCATCGGCCGAGTCGAACCCCAGGCGGGCGGCCAGGTCGTCCTGGTTGACGGCCGTCTTGCCTTCGCGTTGCAGCAGCTTTTCCACCGCCTCGCGGCCGCGTGCCACGGTTTCGTGGGTGGCCAGCGCATTGAACCAGGCGCGCACCTTGGCCCGGGCGCGGTGGCTGGCCAGGAAGCCCAGTTCGACGTTGAGCCAGTCACGCGACGGCCCGCCCTCCTTCACCGTGGAGACTTCCACCGTCTGGCCATTACGCAACGGTGTGTTGAGCGGCACGATGGCCCCGTCCACCCGCGCACCACGGCAACGGTGGCCCAGGTTGGTATGCACGCTGTAGGCGAAGTCCACCGCGGTCGCGCCCTGGGGCAACTCGATGATGGCGGCATCGGGTGTGAGCACGTAGATGCGGTCGTCGAACACCCCCGCCTCCTGCGCACCCGACAGCTCGCGCTCCCAGGCCAGCAACTGGCGCAACACAGCGATCTTGGCGTCGTATTGCCCGCTGGCCGCGACCCCGGCATACCCTTTCGTGCCTGCCTCCTTGTAGGCCCAGTGCGCGGCAACCCCGTGCTCGGCATGGTCATGCATGGCCTGGGTGCGGATCTGCACCTCGATCGGCTGCTGCCCGGCATCCCGCACGATGGTGTGCAGCGACTGGTACCCGTTGCCCTTGGGTTTGGCAATGTAGTCGTCGAACTCTTCGGTTACCGGCGTGAAGTGGCTGTGCACGTAGCTCAAGGCCTGGTAACAGTCGCTGACCGACGCCACAATCACGCGTAGCGCGCGGATGTCGTACAGCTGCGCAAACCCGAGCGATTTGCCCCGCATCTTCTTGACGATGCTGTAAATATGTTTGGGGCGTCCCTGCACGGTGGCCTGGATGCCTTCACGCTGCAAGGCGGTTTGCATGGCAAAGCGCAGCTGCTCGACACCACTTTCTCGCTGGCTGCGTTTCTGGTCCAGCAGGCGCGCCACCTCGCGGTAGGTGTCCGGCTCCAGAAAGCGAAACGACAGGTCCTCGAGCTCCCACTTGATCTCCCAGATGCCCAGGCGATTGGCCAGGGGCGCAAACACCTGCAAGGACTCCCGTGCGAGGCTCGGCGGCACCGGCAGCTTGCTGGCTGCGTAGTGGCGCAGCGTTTGCAAGCGCGAGGCCAGGCGCAGCATCACCACACGCAGATCGCGCGAGAACGCCAGCAGCATCTTGCGGATGTTTTCGGTCTGCACGGCCGCGGATTGGGCCATCGGCGCGGCAAGGGATGCCGCGCTTGCCGCCTGCTGGCTGGCACGGGCCTGGCGCTGCACCCGCACCAGTTGGGTGGTTTCCATGGCCAGTGCGGCCAGGTTGTCGCCAAAACTCTTGCTGATGACTTCCTGCGGCTTGTTCAGGTGGTCGCAGGCATACACCAGGTAACTCGCCGCCTGCATCTGCGCAGATCCGCCGATCGTCTGCAGGATCTGAACCACCGCGTCGGCATGGGCGAGCGTGTTCTCGCCTGTGTCAAGCTCCTCGCCCGCAATCAAGGGCTCGGCAAAGGCACGCGCACGCGTGAGTGCATCAACCGCCGCCGGTGAGTGATCGGCCGTCACGGCGGCGACACGGGACAAGGCTGCAGGGGTGCTGTCGGCGAGGCGGCTCTTCATGCGCAAACCTGGCCTGTTCAATCCAGCAGGAACCGGGCGACGCAGTCCACCTGCGCGTCAGCGATGAACATCGGGGCGTGCCCGACACCGGCGAACTCCACCAGTTCCGCCCTGGGCCCGCGCTGTGCCATGCTGGTCGCAGTTTCCCGGGTCAACATGTCGGATTCGGCACCACGGGTCAACAAGGTGCGCGCCTGGATGTTGTCGTAGAGCTGCCACAGCGCAGCCTCCCCCTGCAGCGAAGACTCCCGCGTGGCCGCGCGCACCGGCACCGCAATGGCCGGGTCGTAATGCAAGGTCAGTGCTCCGTCGGCGCCCTCGAGCGGGCGCACCATATGGCGCGACAGCTCCAGCCACTGCGCCTGTGTGTGCGGCCCGAAGCCGGCGGAGATGGCCAGCATGGCTGCTGCCGCCTGCTCCAGCGAATCGAAGCGGCCCGTTGCACCGAGGTAGGCCTTGATGCGTTCGATGGCATCCCAGCGAATGGCCGGCCCCACATCGTTGAGCACCAGGCGGCGCACCGGCACCGGCAATGGCAGGCCCGGCTGGCCACACAGGACCATGCCGATCAGCCCGCCCATGCTGGTGCCGACCCAGTCCAGCACGCCCGGCCGGACCTGGGCCAGCAGGGCCAGCATGTCAGCCGCATAGGCCGGAATCTGGTAACCCATCGGGTCCTTGAGCCATTCACTGCGGCCGCGACCCGCGACATCCGGGCACAACACACGAATCGGTGCCCTGGCCCGGTCGCACAACGCGCGCGCCAACACGTCGAAATCACGGCCCTGGCGCGACAATCCGTGCGCACACACCACCACATGGCTGGCCGCCGGGTCGCCCCATTGCCAACAGGCCATGCGGTGGCCGCCCTGGGCATCGGGACACTGGACAAAAAGTAATTCGGGTGCAGTCATGGTGATCTGAATGAGTGGTGCCCGATGGTGGCAGACACAGGGCGGACACGGGGCAGGATAATCGTGCCAACACATCGTAATTCAATTGGAGGGCTCCTCATGCTCAAAGGAAAAACTGCATTGGTCACCGGATCCACCAGCGGCATTGGTCTGGGCATCGCCCACGCACTGGCCCAACAGGGTGCCAACATCGTGCTGAATGGATTTGGCGATGTCG
>JAYVRP010000846.1:0-4035 GCA_043776215.1 Rhodoferax sp.
GGGTCACCCTTCTCGACGCGCTGGCCGGGGCCCACCATGTCGCTGAGGCCGACCCGGTGGTCGATGGTGTCGCTGGCCATGCGCCGGCCTCCGCCGAGCTCGATCACCAGCAGCCCGATGTCGCGCGTGGCCACGCTTTGCACCCAGCCGCTGCGCCCAGCGCACACGGCGCGTTGCACCGGCGCCACCGGCAGGTACTGTGCGGCACGCTCCACAAAGTCAGCTGGACCGCCCAGGGCCGTCACCATGCGCGCGAACCGGTCGAGTGCGCTGCCATCGGCCAGGACACGCGCGACCTGCAAGCGCGCCAGCGCAGCGTCGGACGCCAGCTGCCCCAGGACGAGCATGTCAGCCGCCAGGGCACACGTCACCTCCAGCAGCCGCGGGTCGCGCCGTTGACCGGTCAGGAAATCCAGCGCCTCGTGCACCTCCAGCGCGTTGCCGCAACTGTGGCCG
Source organism: Rhodoferax sp. (assembly GCA_043776215.1). Taxonomy (GTDB): domain Bacteria; phylum Pseudomonadota; class Gammaproteobacteria; order Burkholderiales; family Burkholderiaceae_C; genus CAISIP01. The sequence continues at coordinate 457 of JAYVRP010000846.1, forward strand.
AGCACCTGGTTCATGTCGGTGATCAGCGCACGGGTGGGCAGGCCGGCACCGTTGGCCACCGAGACCAGCGATTGCGCCAGTTCATGCGCCATGGCCGGTGTGGACGCAAAGGCTCCATTGCCGACCTTCACGTCCAGCACCAGGCCCTGCAGCCCGGCGGCGAGTTTCTTGGACAGGATGCTGGCCGTGATCAAGGGGATCGACTCCACCGTGGCCGTCACATCGCGGATGGCGTACAGGCGCCGGTCGGCCGGCGCCAGGGCCGCTGTCTGGCCGATGATGGCGCAGCCGGCGCTGCGCAAGACGGTACGCAGGTGGTCGGTGTCGGGTGCCGTCCGGTAGCCGGGAATGCTGTCCATCTTGTCCAGCGTGCCACCGGTGTGACCCAGGCCGCGCCCGGAAATCATCGGGACATACCCACCACAAGCCGCCACGATGGGCGCCAGCATCAGGCTCACCTTGTCGCCCACGCCCCCGGTGGAATGTTTGTCCAGCACCGGGCCGCCGAGATCGGCACTGCTCCATTGCATGACCTCGCCGGAGCGGGTCATGGCCTGCGTCAGGGCCACGGTTTCGGGCGTGGAAAAGCCGCGCAGGAAGATCGCCATGGCCATCGCGGCGCATTGCCCCTCGCTCCAGCTGCCGTCCACCAGACCGGCCACGAAGGCCTCGACCTGCGCGTGGCTCAAGGCACCCCCATCACGTTTGGTCCGAATGGTTTCCTGGGCCAGCATGGGGCTGCGCTTAGTAACGATCGGTGCCGGCGGGGGCCGGGGCCAGCCCGCCCAGCATGTTTTCGATGTCGTTCAGCAGGCTGCTGGCGCCAATTCGGAGCCGGGCCGGGCCGAGCGCCTGTGGGCCCAGAATGTCGGACACCAGCGCGAAGTAAGTGGCGGCTTCGGTCACCGTGCGGATACCGCCCGAGGCCTTGAAGCCCGCCCGCAACGCCGCCCGCGGATGCTCCGCGATGGCTTGCAGCATGGTGCGCGCGGCGGGCAAGGTGGCATGGATTGCCGATTTGCCGGTGCTGGTTTTGAGGAAGTCAGCGCCTGCTTCCAGACTCAGCACCGAGGCACGGCGTATCAGGGCTTCGGTTTGTAGCACACCGGTTTCCAGGATCACCTTGAGGCGCAGGCCAGCACAGGCAGCGCGCACCGCCTGCAGCAGGAGCGCCACCTTTGCCTCGTCGCCGGCGAGCAGGCGGGCATACGGCAGCACCACGTCCACTTCCTGCGCGCCGGCTTGCACGATCTCGTGGGTGTCGCGCACCGCACGCTGGATATCGGCACTGCCATCGGGGAAGTTGGCCACCGCCGCAACCGCGATCGCTGCTGGCAGATGGCTTCTGGCCAGGGCCGCAAAACGCGGCCAGACACACACGGCGGCCACCGCGCCGAACGGGCCTTGTGCACGTTGGCACAGGCGCTCCACGTCGGCGGCGGTGTCTGTCTCGTTCAGGCTGGTCAGGTCCAGGCAGGCCAATGTCAGGCGCGCAGAGGCGGCGAGGTCGGTGTCAGGGGGCATCGGGAACGGCTCCTGGCTGGATGGATCGGATCACTTCGGCCAGCAGCGCGCCGGCCCGGGCGCTGGCCGCCTGCGCTGTGGACAGCGTCAGCGCGTGGCTCAGGGGCTCGTCGGACAGGCCCGCTGCCAGGTTGGTGATCAGGGAGATGGCCAGCACCCGCATGCCGGCGTGGCGCGCCAGGATGGTCTCGGGCACCGTGCTCATGCCCACGGCATCCGCGCCCAGCGTCTTGAAGGCGCGGATCTCGGCCGGCGTCTCGAACTGCGGGCCCAGGCACCAGCCGTACACCCCTTCGTGCAGGTGCAGGTCCAGACGCGTCGCGACCTGGCGCGCACCCAGGCGCAAGCCGCGGTCGTAGGCATCGGCCATGCCGACAAACCGCTCCGAGCCGGTTTCGCCAACCAGCGGCGAGCGTTGCGGAAAATTGAGATGGTCGGCCACCAGCATCAAGCTGCCGGCGGCCATGTCCGGGCGCAGGCTGCCGGCGGCATTGGTCTGCACCAGCACCTCGCAGCCCCAGGCGCGCAGGGTGCGCAAGGGCAGCTTCATGCCGTCCACCTCCCCCGACTCGTAGGCGTGTTTGCGCCCGCTCATGAGCGCCACCTCGACCGCACCGATACGGCCGACCCAGAGTTCACCCGCATGGCCGACCACGGTGGCCACGGGAAACCCCGGCAAGTCGGCGTACGGGATGCGCAGCACGCCTTGCACATGTTCCGTAAGGCCACCCCAGCCGGAACCCAGCACCACAGCGATGCGCGGGCGAGCCTGCGGCGCGCGCGCGCGCAGGACCTGCAGTGTGTCGGCGGGTGTCATGGGTGTACTTTCGCCGGCGGGCTGCGGGGCTGAGGCCGTTCGGGTGGTCGCGTGGCGCTCATCGTGGACCGAGGTGTTCAGGGCCGAAGCTGTGCGGCAACAACTGCTCGAGCGTGAAGCTCGCACGCACATGCTGCGGATCGGCGATCAGGATCGGGGTGTCGGGCGCGGCGAACTCACGGATCTTCTGGCGGCACCCGCCGCAGGGCGTGACCAGGCCGGCACCGGCACCCAGCACCAGCACCGCACGCACGGCACTGCCGCCGGCCAGCACCATGGCGCTCAGCGCGCCCGCTTCAGCACACACGCCTTGCGGGTAGGCGGCGTTCTCGACGTTGCAACCGGCATGGATGCGGCCCTGCGCATCGAGCACGGCGGCGCCGACCTGGAAGCGCGAGTACGGCGCATGCGCCCGCTGCATGGCGGCCAGCGCAGACTCGAAAAGAGCCCGGCGCCGGGCCTCGGTCAGGGCAATGGATGCCTCGGCGCTCATCAGGCAACCTCCATGCTGCGCATTGCGGTGCGAGCACCTTCGGGCGGCCGGGCGGTGCTCATGGGTCAGCGGTCCTTCACGTAAGGGCGCCCGAGGGCCTGTGGCGCAACGGTGCGCCCGATGAAACCGGCCAGCAGGATCACGGTCAGCAAATACGGCAGGGCCTGTACCGCCTGCACCGGCACCTCGCCAATGCCCGGCAGCCGGACCCCTTGCAGGCGGATCGCCACGGCATCCAGGAAACCGAACAACAGGCAGGCCCAGAAAGCACCCACCGGATGCCACTTGCCGAAGATCATGGCCGCCAGCGCCATGAACCCACGCCCGGCGGTCATGTTGGGAACAAAGGACGCGTTTTGCGCCAGCACCAGGTAACTGCCGGCCAGCCCGCACAACATGCCGTTGAGCGTGAGTGCAGCGTAGCGCATGTGGGTCACCGACACACCGGCCGCATCCACCATGTGGGCGTTCTCGCCGACGGCGCGTAGGCGCAGGCCGAAACGGGTGCGAAACAGCAGCCACCAGACGGCGGGCACGAGCGCCAACGTGGCATACACCATGATGTTGTGGCTGAGCAGGCCGTCTCCCACGATGGTACCCAGCACCGGAATGCCCTTGAACCAGCCGGCGGCTGCCGGCACCATGGCCTGCAGGCGCACCTCGGTGGTGACCGGTGGCGTCTGCCCGCCCTGCGCGAACCAGGCGATGCCCAACACCGCGGTCATGCCCACCGCAATGATGTTGA
>JAYVRP010000847.1:0-4034 GCA_043776215.1 Rhodoferax sp.
GAACGACAGGCTCCAGCGCCCGAGCCCTGACAATCCAGCGGCAGTGCGCGGCGCGCGCCAGACCAGAATGGCTGGATGGTGGCGTTGCACCCAGGACCCTGCGGCCAGGCCCCACCACATGATCCCCAACCAGGGAATCAGGGGAACGTAATCCTCGGTCACGGGCGGTCGGGTCACGAGCCCCAGCCAATTGAGCCAGGGCGAGTTGAACAGCTCCGCCGAGGGCGAACCTGCCAGCCATTGCACTGCCAGAAATTTCGATCCGATGGCCAGGGCACCCAGCGGCCACAACCAGCGGCCCCAGCCCCCGGTCAGGCGCGCGATCAGCAGCATCACCGCAATGCCATGCAAGACGCCAAAATAAATGAAGCTCCGCGGGTACATCCAGAACGAACCCGCGCTGACCAGCAAGGCGCATGCCGCCACCTGGCTCCAGCGGCGCCAGAACCGACCCCAGGGTTGGCCCTGGTGCCGCGCGACCGACTGGCCCCAGCCTGCACAAAACAGGAACAGGCTCAGGATACACGTGCGTTGCCAGGTCCAGAGCGGGTCGCGGTAGAAATCCTGCTTCCAGTAACCAAAATGGTTCAGGTCGAAACCCAGGTGGAACACTGCCATCCACAGCAGTGCCAAGCCACGTAATGCATCGATGGCGTCAAATCGTCTGGTAGACATCGCGCCAAGTGTACGGGGCGGTCTGCGGGGGCGCGGCTGGGCTCCACCACGGCGTCAAGGGTGCAGTACGACCTTCGGGACGACTCCGGAATTGACGACATGCGTGGGCCACTGGCCACGCAGCACCTGGGCCGCGTGTTGCGCTCCGCGCACCTTCGACTCGCGCGTGGACTCGACCGAACTCCCCGCGCAATGCGGCGTGGCGATGACGTTGTCAAGCTCCAGCAAGGGGTGCTGCACCGGCGTGCCGGGTGCGGCAAACACATCGATGGACGCAAATACGTCGAGCGCCGCGCCGGCAATGGCGCCTCGCTGCAGGCAATCCACGAGTGCTGCCTCGTCGACGATGGCTCCGCGCGCCGTGTTGATGAGGACTGCATCCTGACCCATCAATGCCAACTCACCGGCGCCGAGCAGGTCGCGGGTCTGTGCGGTCAGCGGAAGATGGATGGACACGAACTGGCTGCTTTGCAGCAATTCAGCCAATGGCACGAAACCTACACCCAGGCGCTGGGCCGCCTCGCGGTGGTTCTCCGGTGTGCGTGTCCAGGCCTGCAGCCTCAAACCAAAGGACGCCGCCCGGCCCGCCACGGCCTGCGCACTGGCACCGAACCCGACCAGGCCCAGCGTCTGGCCGGCAAGCCGGTGCACACCGGCGTGTTGCCGTGCAGTCCACTGGCCGCGGCGCATCGCGTCCTGCATGAATGGCAGGCGGCGCGCGAAAGACAGCAACAGGGCCATGGTGTGGTCGGCCTGCTCGCCGAGGCAGAAATCCGGCACATTGCTCACCACGATGCCGTGCCGGGTGGCGGCGTCAATGTCGATGCGGTCAGTGCCCGCTCCCAGGCGCGCAATGGTGCGGCAGCGCGTGAGGGCGGCAATCACCCGCTCGGGCACATACGACGAAACCACCAGCAGCGCATCGCAGTCGCGCGCCGCCGCCAGGATGTCGTCGGGGTGCTGGCCTTCCACTGCGGTCAGTGTTGCACCGGCGCCGGCCAGCGCCTGCGCTTCCTGTGGTTCAAGCGGGTAGGTATCAGCATTGAGGCGAACAGCATGCAGCGTCATCGTTGGTCCCCAGTCTTTGGCAACTCATGGTTTGCCCCAGCTTTCGTGAACTCAGCCACCCAGCGCCGGTCCCATAAAGACGGGAACGCGTGTTTCACAAAGGGATGGCGGGCACACGCGGCATCGTCGAGTTCGATGCCGAGCCCCGGCTTGTCGGGCAACACATAGCGCCCGTCCTGCATCGGGTTCCAGCCGCCCACCAATGCATCGCGCCAGGGGGCATCGAAGTCGCCGAAATTCTCCTGCACCATCACCTGTGGCGTTGCCCAGCCGAAATGGATGGCCGCACACAGGGCCACCGGTCCGATGGAGCAATGCGGTGCCAGGCGCAGGTCCTGCGGCTGGCACAGCGCCGCGATCTTCTTGCCCTGCCACAGGCCTCCGCAATGCGCGAGGTCGGGCTGGACGATGTCGCAGGCGCGCAGCTGGGCCAGGCGCGCGAACTCCTCCAGCATGGTGAGGCGCTCGCCGGCTGCCACCGGAAACGGCAAGGCTTGTTTCACTTCAGCCAGCAGCTCCAGGCTGTGGGGCGTCACGGGTTCTTCGTACCATGCCGGCCGGTAGGCGACGAGGCGGCGCCCCATCTCGATGGCACAACCCGCCGACAACCGGCCATGGACTTCGATCATCAGATCAACGGATTCACCCACGGCGCCACGCACTGCCGCCACGATCTGCTGCGCCGCCTCCATTTGCACTTGCCCCATGTTTTTCCAGGCCTGCTCGAACGGGTCGAACTTCATGCCTTGGTAACCGCGGGCCACCACCCCACGGGCTTTGTCGGCGTAGTCCTGCGGCGTGCGGGCGCCGCCATACCATCCATTGGCGTAGGCTGGCAGTTCCTCGCGCGCACGGCCCCCGAGCAGGCGGTACACGGGCTGCCCGCACGCCTTGCCGATGATGTCCCAGCAGGCGATCTCCAAGGCACTGATGACCGTCATCACGGTCGGCCCGCCCTGGTACTGATCGCGGATCAAATCGCCGAACACCTGCTCGATGTCGAACGGGCAGACACCCAAAATGCGCTCCTCGGCCCACTCGTGCACGAGGGTATGCACTGCCATTTCCTGCCACTCCAGCGTCGCCTCGCCGATGCCGGTCAGGCCGGTATCGGTGGTGAGCCGCACGAACAGGTAGTTGCGCAGGCCGCAGTTGGTGAGGAATGTTTCGAGCCGGATGATTTTCATGGTGACTACCAGTTCAGGTTTCAGGCATCGCGGCCACCGCCCGGCTGTGGCGTGCGCCCCACCAGGCACTGGCGATGCCGCACGCAACGATCAAGGCGATACCAAGGAAGGCCACTCCATCCGGGACGTGGCCGAACACCAGCCAGCCGCCAAGCACGGCAAACCCGACGTGGACATACATGTAAGGCATGAGGATCGACGCCGGCGCCTTCTGGTGCGCCTGCGCCAGCGCAAAATGGCCACCCGCGCCCATTGTTCCCATCAGCAGCATGACGGACCACAACAGGGGGGAGTCCACGTGCGCCCAGAAAAAAGGCAGTGCCAGCGCTCCCATCGCTGCGCCAAACCACGCGCTCCAGAAGTGCGTGGTCGCCGGATTCTCCGTGCGCCCCAGGTGATTGGACAAGAGCTGAAAAGCCGAACTGCATGCCATGCATCCCAGTCCGTACAGCGCCCCCCAGCCAAGCCCCTGCCCGGCGCCCGGGCGCACAATCACCAGTGCGCCAGCGAAGCCGCCGGCCACAAACAACCAGTGCACCAGAGAAACCTTTTCCTTGAGCACGGTCACCGCGAGAATGGTCACCACCATCGGGGTGATCATGACAATGGCAGTGAACTCACCGACCGGCATGATCTTGAGCCCCTGCATCGCGAGCACCGTGCTGGCGGCCAGCAGGCTTCCGCGCACGGCCTGCAGCCACGGGTGGCGGACCCGCAGCAAACCTCGCCCATGCACCGGTGCCAGCACTGCGGTGGATATCAAGGCCTGCAACAGGTAACGAATCGACGCGGCCATGATGATGGGCACACTGGCAGCCACCAGTTTGGCACTGGTGTCGAGCACGGCAAAGCAGGCGCCGGTAAGCACCATATACCCAATGCCCACCAGGGCGCTCGCCGCGTCGCGTTGCATGGTTCAGGCCCGAGCGGGACGCGCCCGGGCTGTCGTGCGGGGAAAACAGGGCAGCAAACCCGGCGCTCCTACTTCAGCTTGGAGTAGGCCGTTGGGCCGAGGATGGAGTTTTCCACCCGCGCGACGATCGGGCCGTCCTTTTCTGATTCCGCCCGCGCCGCGACCCAGGCCGGATCAGCGGCAAATGCATT
>JAYVRP010000848.1:0-4026 GCA_043776215.1 Rhodoferax sp.
CGGCATTGGACGATCCGGTCTGGGGTGCGTCCTTCGTGGATTCACGGGTGATACTGGAGGAAGGCGGCGTTGCGCTGCACTTTTCCGGCCGCGACCCGGCTGCTGTGCATGCAAGCACCATGGACCCCGCCACGCCAGTTGCCTGAGCGCCAGAGAATAGTTCTGCTGCGCGGGCGCATCCGGCCTCTGCGGTACTCGCCCGTCAGGGCGGTACCGCCACGATAGGGACTTTTTCCTTGCGTATGAGGTACACACCGCTGGCGATGATGATCGCGCCGCCGAGCAAGGTGTAGCGGTCGGGCACGGCCTGCCACAACAACCAGTCCAGCACAATGGCCCAGGCCAGGGCCGTGTATTCGAAGGGAGCAACGGCGGACGCGTTTCCGTGCCGGAACGCTTCGGTGATCGCCAGTTGCCCGAGAAATCCGGTCACCGCCAGTACCACCAGGATGGGCCAGTGGCCCGACTGGATCGGAGTCCAGTTGGGCAGGGCCAACACACTCGCGCCAATGGCCCACATGGCCGTGGTCCAGAACACCAGGGTGACACTGGCATCGGTGCGGCTCAACATGCGGCCGGCGATGCTGGCCACGGCGTACAGGCTGGCGGCCCCCAGCACCGCCATCGCCCCCAGCGAGAAGAACGCGTCCTGGTCCGGGCGCAGCGCCACCACCACGCCCCCCAGGCCGACCGCGATCGCCACCCAGTGGCGCACCGACACGGTTTCCTTCAGCAGCGGGATCGCCAACACGGTGATCAGCAGCGGTGAGATGAAAAAGATCGTGTAGGCCTCCGCCAGACCCAGTTCCCTGAGCGAGAACGTGAACAACCACAACATCGCAATCCCGATCACGCCGCGCAACAGGTGCAATGGCCAGCGGATACGCAGCAGCAGATGCGCTTCGCGGCGCCACGCAACGTACAGGCACACCAGCGGCAGGGCCGCCAGCCCGCGCAATGCGGCGACCTGCATCGGCGGGTAGTGGCCTGCCAAGGTCTTGAGCACCGCGTCCATCAATGAAAACGCCGCCACCGCCAACAGCATGGCCAGGATACTGCGCAGATTCCCGCTCAAATGCATCGCTCGGACATGGAACTCATGCTGCCAGCGAATGACGCTGCTCGCGGTAGTCGACGATCTGCGCCGACTCGACCAGCTTCGCCCCGGTCTGGGGAACTTCTAACCACCGCAATGGCGCCCCGGCATGATGGCTCAGCGCACTCGCCATCTCACTGTGGCTTGCGCTGCTCCAGCCGCAGGCCGACTGCGGTGCGGTTCGGGAAACCTTTCCAGTAGGTGTGGTCGCTCTTGAACGTGCCGTTGGCCTCGGCCGACCATTTGCCGTCCTTGGCGTTTTCGACGATGTTCAGGTAAGGCTCCATGCCGGCATCGCCCTTGAGGTGCCGGCTCATGAACGCGGTGGTGAAATGCTGCGCAATGTTGTTCATGCGCGTGTTGTCCCAGACCGCGTCGGAATAGTGCTCGGCTGGAATGAATTTGAGTGAGGGCACCGGCAACCATGTCTCCCTGGGGGCCGGCATGGGTGCCCCTGCATTGTGGTTGGCGTTCTCGTAGGTCAGCAGGAAACGCGGTGCATTGACGCTGGCCTCGAAGATGTTGCGTACGCCCGGCGCATACCCGGCGACATCGTCCACACTGCCGGCGATGAACATGATGGGCGTCTTGACACCCGCCAAGCCGGCCGCATCCCAGAATCCGGCATTCCAGCCCCAGGGTGCGAACACCACGGCGGCCTTGACGCGTTTGTCCATCGAGGCGGCATGTGCCGGGTTGCCAGCCTGGCGCACGGCGAGTGCACCATTGGGTGTACCCCAGGGCAAAGCCACGCTGGCAGCCGTGAACCCACCGCCAATCGTGTTCACCACGCCATACCCGCCCATGGAATAACCGATCAGGCCGGTCAGCTCGGTGTTGACCATGCCCTTGAGCGTAGCGTCGCTGGTGTTGAGCCTGGCCATTTCACCGAGCACAAACAACTGGTCCAGCGGGCGGTTCAGCAAGGTGCTGCCAAATGCCGCCTGATCGCTGTAGGTGCTGTCGGTGTGGTCGATGGACACCACCACGTAACCCTTGCTGGCGAGGTTCTCCCCGAGGTGGCTGAGCAGGTAACGGTTGCCCGGGTAACCGTGTGAAATGATCAACAGGGGATAGGGGCCGCCGGCTGGTTCGGGCTGGGCATCGCGCACGGCCTTGCCCTGAAGGCTCACCTCGGTCTTGCCGTCACGGGTGATGGCGCGGTATTGCCCGGAGGCGACCTGCCCGGCGGCCAGTTTCGCGGGGTACCAGACTTCGACCGTCAGCGGGCGGTCATACACCGGCATGGGTTCACCCGCCTTGAACTTGATGATGTCCTGCTGCTTGGGGTTGACCAGTTGCAGCGTCTTGACGCCGATGTTGGATTTCCCGTATTGCGCAAGCTCTGGCGCGTCCGAACGGATAGTGTCGATGCGGTTGTCTTGCGCCAGCGACACGCCGGCGACGCCGATCAGGGCCACGAACACCGCGGCAATTGCTTTTCTGTACATAGGTCACCTCGTGATTGGAAACTGCTTGCCGCCGGGTTGAAATACCTGGCGCTGCTCTCGTGCAATACCCTGTGCGGGCCACTGCCGTGGAGGTCAGAGCATACCCGGCAACCCATGGCCCTGTGTGTCGCGCGGGAGCGTGACCGCATAATCCGGCCATGCCTGACGCCTCCCATGCAGCCGCCGGCTGTGACGCACCCATGACCCGGCCCACCGTGGCTTTCCTGCTGGCACATCCGGCACATTTCGTCGCGCTGGGTTTCGGCTCCGGCCTGAGCCCCCTGGCGCCCGGCACCGCCGGCACCTTGTGGGCCTGGCTGGCATTTCTCGTCCTCCAGTTATGGCTGTCACCCACACAGGTCGCGGTCGTCGTCGCGCTGTCCGTGCCACTGGGCTGGTGGGCCGGCACGGTGACCGCGCGGCACATGCGTGTGCGCGACCCGGGCAGCATCGTCTGGGATGAAGTGGCCGCGTTCTGGATCGTCCTGTGGCTGGTGTTGCCCGCGGGTTTCATCGCGCAGGTGGTGGCGTTCGGCCTGTTCCGCTTTTTCGATGCGGTGAAACCCGGCCCGGTGGGCTGGGCCGATGCGCTGTTTCACCGCGTCGACGTGGTGCATGATCCGCGCGGATGGCAGAAAGCCGGGCTGGGCATCATGCTGGACGATCTGGTGGCGGCGTTCTGTACGTTGCTGGTGATTGCCCTGTGGAGATTCTGGTGAACGACATGCTATGCGCGCAATTGGCCAGCGCCCTGACCCGCAGGCACTGGAAACTGGCCACTGCCGAGAGTTGCACCGGTGGCATGATCGCCGCCGCCTGCACCGATCTTGCCGGCTCCAGCGAATGGTTCGAGCGCGGATTCGTGACCTATTCGAACGCCGCCAAGACCGAGAGCCTGGGCGTCGACGCCGCACTCATCGAACACCATGGCGCTGTCAGTGAAGTGGTGGTCCGCGCGATGGCCTCGGGCGCCGTCGCACAATCCCATGCCGATGTGGCCGTGGCGGTCACCGGTGTGGCCGGGCCCACGGGTGGCAGCGTCGAAAAACCGGTCGGTACGGTCTGGTTCGGGTGGAGCATCGCGGGTCAGACCAGCTCCGACCTGCGGCATTTCGACGGTGACCGCGCGGCGGTGCGCGCGGCCACGGTGGAACATGCCCTGCGTGGCCTGTTGCAGCGTGTGGCGCCCGCGGGCGCGTAGTGCCATCTGGCCGTGAACGGCCGACGCTGGGTGGTCCACGTGAAAAGCCAGTCAGGCGCCATCGGATGTGTCTCGCCATTGGTACGCAGGTGGCGACGTCCGTCTTGTCATAATTTGCAGCGCACTCCACAATTGTCCAATCGAGAGTGTCAGGAATTCAGAATTGAATAAGCGTGACGGATTGGCAAACCCTGGATGAAACAGGATTTCGACTGGAGCCTCATCCGTTCTTTTCTCGCCGCGCTGGACTGCGGCAGCCTGCTTGGCGCCGCTCGCGC
>JAYVRP010000849.1:0-4023 GCA_043776215.1 Rhodoferax sp.
CAGAGGGGCCGGGGGTGATAATACGGGGCCGCGCAGACCGGCGCCTGACTGTGCTGCACGAACCGCCCTCGCTCTGGAAAGAATCCACATGAAAAAGCTGCTTGTTGTCGCCCTGCTGGCGGCGTGTGTGGGCGCCGGCGCCCAGACCAGTCCCGCTAAAAGGGAACTGATAGCCAAGATCCTGCAATTGCAGCAGCCCGCCATCGAAGGTGTTGCGCGCGTATTGGCAGAGCAGCCCGCCGCCATCCTGATGCAACGCGCGGGTACCGTGATGCAGACACGCACGCCGCCCGACAAGCGCGAGGCCATCGCCCGGGAGATCGAGGCAGATGTGAAAAAGTACACCGATGAAACCGTTCCCTTGCTGCGTGATCGCGCCGTCAAAATTGCGCCGACCACCATTGGTGTGTTGCTCGACGAACGTTTTACCGAAGACGAGCTGAAACAATTGATTGGCATCATCGAGAGCCCCGTCAATCGCAAATTCCAGCAGCTGGGTGGCGAAATGCAAAAGAGCCTGCAGGACAAGCTCGTGGCGGACACCAAAGGGCTGATCGAGCCCAAGATCCGGGGCCTGGAACAAGCGGTGGCCGGCAGGCTGGGTATTCCCCTGACGCCAGCATCCGGCGCCACACCCAGTGCCACACCGAAGGCACCAGCCCGGGCTGCCAGCAACTGAAGTTTCTCTGACTCTCCAAGCGCGACCACGGATTCCCCCCATGTCTGCTTCGCTGGCACAGATGTTCGGTGTGCGATTGCCAATCATCCAGGCACCGATGGCGGGTGCCCAGGACGCCGGATTGGCCGTGGCGGTTTCCGGCGCTGGCGCGCTGGGGTCCTTGCCCTGTGCGATGCTGGGCCACCAAGCCATGCGCCAGGAAATGGAACGCGTCCGCGCTCAGGTCGGGTCCGTGGTCAACGTCAACTTCTTCTGCCACCAGGCGCCGACGTTCGACGCCGTGCGTGACGCCCGGTGGCGCTCCAGCCTCGCCCCGTACTACCGCCAATGGCAACTCGACCCGGATATGCCGTTGCCGGTCGCCACCCGTGCCCCGTTCGACGCCCAGGCGGCTGACTTGATGGCCGATTTCCGGCCGGCGGTGGTGAGTTTCCATTTCGGATTGCCCGCGCCTGACCTACTGGACCGTGTGCGTAGTTGGGGCGCGAAGATTCTGTCGTCGGCGACGACCATCGAGGAAGGCCTCTGGCTCCAGGCGCAGGGCGTCGATGCCGTCATTGCGCAGGGTCTGGAGGCTGGCGGGCACCGTGGCATGTTCTTGACCGATGACACCACGACGCAGATCGGCACCCTGGCGCTGGTGCCGCAACTGGTGCGCAAGTTGCGCGTGCCGGTGATTGCCGCCGGTGGAATCGCCGATGCGCAGGGTGTTGCCGCGGCGCTGGCGCTGGGCGCGAGTGGTGTGCAGGTCGGTACCGCCTACCTGTTGTGCCCGGAGGCCGGGACCAGTTCCGCGCACCGCGCGGCGCTGCAGGCGGGGACGTCCAGCCACACGGCATTGACCAACCTGTTCACAGGGCGGCCGGCGCGCGGGATCATGAACCAGCTGATGCGCGAGTGCGGGCCCATGAGTGCGCTGGCACCTGCGTTTCCGCTCGCAGGGTCAGCCATCGCACCCTTGCGAGCACGTGCCGAAGCGGCGGACAGCGGCGACTTCTCGCCACTCTGGTCGGGGCAGAATGCCGCAGGTTGCCGTGCCATTCCTGCAGCCGATGTGACGCGCGCGCTGGCGGCACGCCTGTAGCGGTTGGCGTCGACCGGCGTCAGAAGCGCCGCGGCCTTCCGAGCCGGGCGGCCAACACGAACATGGCAACCGGCAGCAACCACTGCAACCAGGCATAGGCCGACGTCAATGAACGTTGTGCGCCGGAGGCCAGCGTGACGGCCTCGGTGGTGACGGTATTGAACCGCCCCGCACCAATGAACAGGGTTGGCAGGTACTGCGCCACGCTGACGGCAAAACCCACCGCCAATGCCGATGCCAGGACGGCGCGCAGCAAAGGCCATTTGACCGACACCAGGAACCGGGCGCGGCCGTGGCCGAGGGATGCCGCGACGCAGCGGTAGCGGGGGTCGAACCCGGTGTAGGCGGGGCCCAGCGTGATCAGCACATAGGGCACGCAGGCCAGCGTGTGTGCCAGCCACAGACCAGACCAGGTCGCGTCCACGCCAAGCGCCAAGGTGAGAGCGTGTATGCCCAGCACCCACAACACGGCCGGCAACACCAGCGGCAGATACACCAGCCGGCGCAGCCAGTAGTCCCATGCCTCGGGCGCCAATTCGAGCCAGGCAACCGACCAGAGCAGGGCGCTCGCACTGCTGGCAAGGCCCAGTGTGAGTGTGGTCGTGATGGTGTGTGTACTTTCGCGGACCGACCGCCATGCCTCCACGGTGAGGGTTTGTGGCAACAACGCGGGAAAGGGCCAGACCCCGGACACACTTCCGATCGCCAGGGCCAGCATCACCAGCAGGTACGTCGCGGCCAGCCCCCCCAAGGCGATGCTGCCAGTGCGCTGCAAGCACCGGTGTGGGGCGGTACCTCGGTGTCCGTCGCTCCAACGCCGACGCCATGGCAGCAGGTGGGTGGCCATGGTGGCGACACCGGCCGCTGCTGCCAGTGCGAGCGCCAGCATCCAGGCGGCGGCCGCGCCCAGGCCGTTCGTGGCCACATCAGCGTCGAGCAACCAGCCCCAGGCCAGCACCCCCAGCGTGGGTGGTGAACCGGGGCCGATCACCAGCGCCACATCCACCACCGTGGTCGAGTAGGCCAGCACGGCCAGCATCGGCCAGCGCAGCCGGGGTCGCAGTTGGGGCCAGGCAATGCGCCACCATGCCGCGCCGTGTGTGTATCCCATGCTGCGCGCGATCTGTATTTCCAGCGCAAGACGCTTGGCCACATCAGGGCGTTGCAAATGCGATGCGGCAGCCCACAACAGGAACGGTACCTCCTTGGCCGTCAACACCAGCACCAGGCCGAAGGCCCAGGGATCCTGTGTGGTGGCCCACGCGGGTGGGGCTGTGAAGCCGCTGGCCCAGGGCGAAACAGCCCGCAGCAACCACCCGCTGGGCGCGATCAGCAGGGCGGACCCGATGGCAAAAGAGGCATGCGGCACTGCCAGCATCGGCGCCAGCAAGCGCATCAGCCGGGCCCACAGCGGACTGCCGAAACAATGGCGCAATATCCAGGCGGACAATGCCACTGCTGCAAGGGTCGATGCCATCCCGCTCCACAGGCTCAAGCCCAGTGCTCGCCAGGTCTGTGGCTCGCCCGCCAGTGCCATCCAGGCCCGGTGGTCCATGGCGCTGGCCAAAGCGGCCCACAGAGCGTACAGCAGGGGCCATCCCAGCAGCCCGATCAGGACGGCAGGCGCGACCAGGGACGTATGACGGGGCCGTATTGCCGGGACGGGTTTGGGCACCGTGGCGGACACCTATTGACCTTTGCAGAATTCATTACGCCGTTCGGGCTGAGCCTGTCGAAGCCGTCGCGAACCCTTCGACAGGCTCAGGGCGAACGGAAAAAATTGTCGCGAAATAGGGAAACCTCAATTGGCCTGGCTTCGCGTGCTCTCAGGTGCAAGTACCGAGCGCAGGAAATGCCCGATGTCTTCGATTTCTGCCAGGTGCACGCTGTGTGGCATCGGGTACTCATGCCATTGCACCGTGTAGCCCAGGCCGCGCAACTCGTCGCGCGAGGCCTGCGCGCGCGACAACACGATCATCGGATCAGACAGACCATGGGCCATGAACAGGGGCACGCCCTGGTTGGCTGGACTGCGCTCTGCCGCCAATTTGTCCGCCAATGGCAAATAGCCTGACAGGGCCATGATGCCGCCCAGACGCTGGCCATGGCGCAGGCCGGTGTGGAGCACCATGGCGCAGCCCTGCGAAAACCCGGCCAGGATGACCCGGTTGGCCCGTACGCCGCGTGCGATCTCGCGCGCGATCAGCGCCTCGACCTGGAGTGCCGACCGTCGGATACCCACCTCGTCCTCGCGCCGTTG
>JAYVRP010000850.1:0-4023 GCA_043776215.1 Rhodoferax sp.
ACACCGGAGACCAGCAGCCGGTCTTCGATGGCGTCCAGCCGCTGCGGGCATTCGGGATGCCCGGGCCCCATTTCATGTTTGCGGCAGTCGCTGTGGGAATAGTATCCGGTCTTGTTCATGGCGGGTCGGCAGGTTGTCGGATTTCGGGTAAGGTCATGCCATGCATGCGCAACAAAAGCTCCAGTCTTTGCTCGATCAGCTTAACACGGTCATCACGGGAAAAACAGCCCAGATCCAGGACTGTGTCGCTTGCCTGCTGGCCGGTGGGCACCTGCTGATCGAAGACGTCCCGGGTGTCGGAAAAACCACGCTGGCCCATGCGCTTGCGCGCACGTTCGGGCTGCAATTCTCGCGCGTGCAGTTCACCTCCGACCTGATGCCGAGCGACCTGTCGGGCGTGTCGGTCTATGAGCGCGGGAAGGAGGCCTTCGTATTCCACAGCGGGCCGATTTTTGCGCAGGTCCTGCTGGCCGACGAGATCAACCGCGCCAGCCCCAAGACCCAAAGCGCCCTGCTGGAGGCCATGGAAGAAAAGCAGGTGACCGTGGAAGGCGAGACGCGACGACTGCCTTCGCCTTTCTTCGTCATCGCGACCCAGAACCCGCACGACCAGTTGGGGACCTACGCCCTGCCCGAGTCGCAGCTCGACCGCTTCCTGATGCGCATTTCGCTCGGTTATCCGGACCGGGCGGCCGAACGTGAACTGCTGGCCGGGCGCGACCGGCGCGAGTGGGTCGAGGCCCTGCCCGGCCTGTTGTCGGCGCCCCAGCTGGAACAGTTGCAGCGCCAGGTGATCGAGGTCCATGCCTCCGGCGCCTTGCTGGACTACGTGCAGGATCTGATCGCCGCCACCCGCTCGGGGCAATGGTTCCTGCAGGGCCTGAGTCCAAGAGCCGGTATTGCCATCGTACGCGCCGCCAAAGCCCAGGCGCTGCTGTGCGGGCGCGACTACGTGGCACCCGACGACGTGCAGGCCATCCTGCCGCAGACCATTGCCCACCGCCTGCTGCCGACCGGGGACGCAGGGCGCGGCGCCACGGAACAGGTGCGCGCCATGGTCCAGGCAGTGCCATTGTCCTGAGTTGCCAGTCAGAACGGTCCGCATCACGCGCATGCTCACGGCATTGCCCCATCCCCTGTGGCATCCTCTGGCGCACGCGCGTGCCAGGTTCCGGCGTTTCTGGATGGATCGCCTGCCCGTGGGCGACCACACGCTCCTGACGCAGCGCAACGTCTACATACTTCCGACGCGAGCCGGCTTCATGCTCGCAGCCACCTTGCTGCTCCTGCTGGTGGCCTCGATCAACTACCAGCTCAACCTGGGGTACCTGCTCACCTTCCTGCTGGCCGGAAGTGCGTTGGTCGGAATGCATCTCTGCCACGGTACGCTGCGCGGCATGTCAATGCAACTCGTTCCACCGGAGCCGTCGTTCGCAGGCACCCATGTGGCTATCGGCGTGCAATTGCTGAATCCGCGCCAGCGCGTGCGGCATGGCATCGGCCTGTCGGTGCTGGGCTCCCTGCACTGGACCTGGTGCGACGTGCCGGCACAGGGGACCCATACCGTTCATGTAGCGTTCCAGCCGCAGCGGCGCGGCCTGCATCCGATTCCGGCTATGACTGCGGAAACACGTTTTCCCCTGGGCACTTTTCGGGTCTGGACGGTGTGGCGGCCCGCCGGCAAGGTTCTGGTGTACCCGCAACCAGAAGCCCATGCACCGCCATTGCCTCCCGGCGAGCCACGTTCAGCCGGAGCTATGCGCAGCCATTCCGCCCATGCGGCCGAGCCGGACGGAGTGCGAGCCTACCGGCGCGGGGACCCGCTCAAGCTGGTGATCTGGAAAAAAGCCGCCAAAGCCGATGAACTGGTGAGCCGGGACACCCACCACGCGCAACGCTTCGAACTCTGGCTCGACCTGGCCCATACGGCGTTGCCGCGCGCGGCAGCCACGGGCGAGGCTGGTCTCGAACGCGCCTTGTCGCGCTTGTGCGCCTGGGTCCTCGCGGCGGACCGCCAGGGGCTCGACTACGGCTTGCGTCTGGACCAGCACACCGTTCCTCCTGGCAGTGGCGAGGCGCACCGCAGGCGGTGCCTCGAAGCCCTGGCATTGAAGGGCTCATCCCTCTGACCCGATGCTGCAACGCCTGAACCACCTACCGCGCGACACGCGCGACACCCTGTTCCTGCTACTGGTCGTGGCCTGCGTAATGGCGCCACAAATCTCCAACCTGCCGCTGTGGTGCAGCCTGCTGGCCGCCGGTGTGTTGCTGTGGCGCGGCTGGCTGGCCTGGAACACCCGCCCACTGCCCGGGCGCTGGTGGGTGTTCGGGTTGTTGTTCCTGACCATCGGCGCCACGCTGTGGACCCACAAAACCGTACTGGGGCGTGATGCCGGCGTGACGCTGAGCGTGGTGCTGCTGTCGCTGAAGACGCTGGAGTTGCGGGCTCGCCGCGACGCCTTCGTGGTCTTCTTCCTGGGCTTCTTCACGATGCTCACCAACTTCTTCTTCTCGCAGTCCCTGCTCACCGCCGCTGCCATGCTGCTGGCCCTGATGGGGCTGTTGACGGCGCTGGTCAATACCCACATGCCGGTCGGCAAGCCCCCGCTGCTGGAGGCCGCGCGCACGGCAGGCGTGATGACCTTGCTCGGGGCACCGGTCATGGCCATTCTTTTCATGCTGTTTCCGCGCCTGGCGCCGCTGTGGGGCATACCGTCTGACGCCATGGCCGGTCGTAGCGGCCTGTCGGCCAGCATGCAGGTTGGCTCGATTGCCAGCCTGGCGCTGGACGACAGCATTGCCATGCGCATACGGTTCGACGGCACTGCGCCACCCCAGAGGGAGATGTATTTCCGCGGGCCGGTGTTGTCCACGCTGGACGGACGCGAGTGGCGGGTGCTGCGCTCGCGTTTTCCGGCCCGTTTCCAGGACCCGGCCAACCTGCAGGTCAGCGGTCCACCGGTGCAATACCAGGTGACGCTGGAGCCCAACAACCGCAACTGGATTTTTGCCCTCGATGCCGCCAGGGACAGGCCGAATGTGCCGGGCCGTGACGTCACCATGACAACGCAGCTGCAATGGATCGCCGATCGGCCGGTGTCCGAGCTGCTGCGCTACCAGGTGCGCAGCTACCCCACGTTTCGCCATGGTCCGCGGCAACGCACAGCCGGCTTGCAGGACTACCTGGAGCTGCCGCCCGGCAACAATCCGCGCACCATGCAATGGGCCACTGAACTGCGCCAGGATCCGCGCATCGGCCAGGGCCCGGCACAGCTGGTCGAGGCGGTCCTGCAACGCCTGCGCACCGGAGGCTACGTCTACACGCTCGACCCGGGCGTGTTCGGACCGGACACCGCCGACGAATTCTGGTTCGATCGCAAGGCCGGTTTCTGTGAACATATCGCATCGGCATTTGTCGTGCTCATGCGCTCGCTGGACATCCCCGCGCGCATCGTGACCGGCTACCAGGGCGGCGAGTTCAACGGCGTCGGCGGCTTCTGGGTGGTGCGCCAGAGCGACGCCCATGCCTGGGCCGAGGTTTGGTTCGAAGACCGCGGCTGGGTACGTGTGGACCCGACATCGTCCGTGGCGCCCGGACGCACTGGCTCCGCGCAACGCCTGCAAGCGCCCGCCGGCGTCATCGCGGCCGCGCTGGGGGGTGTCAGCCCGGCGATCCTGTTCAACCTGCGCTCGGTCTGGGAGGCCATGAACAACGGTTGGAACCAGTGGGTGCTGAACTACAGCCAGACGACCCAGCTGAACTTGCTCAAGGGCCTGGGTTTCGAATCGCCGCAATGGGAAGATCTGGGCTATGTGCTGATCGCCCTGGTGGTCGCGGCC
This sequence comes from Rhodoferax sp., assembly GCA_043776215.1. Classification (GTDB taxonomy): domain Bacteria; phylum Pseudomonadota; class Gammaproteobacteria; order Burkholderiales; family Burkholderiaceae_C; genus CAISIP01. Next base: position 3,841 of record JAYVRP010000850.1, read on the forward strand.
AGCCTGTTCGGCGCAGCCTGGACCCTATGGGAGCGGCACCGCCAGGACCCCTGGGTGCGCCTGCTGCAGGGAGCAGCCAGGCGATTGCACAAGGCGGGGCTGGTGCTGGCGCCCAACAGCCCCCCTCGCACCATGGCGATGGCCCTCCAAAGCCGCTGGGGCCCCGACAGCCCCCGTTCCAAG
>JAYVRP010000851.1:0-4020 GCA_043776215.1 Rhodoferax sp.
ACGCTGGCTGCCCTTGAGCATGAGCAGGTCCAGCTCGGCACCCTGGTGGGTAGCCCAAAAGAACGCCTCGTCGGGCCGGGCCAAACGCAGCACCTGCTCCAGCGCGAAGCCCTCCCAGCTGGCGCCGCACACGGGGTGGGTAATGAGCTCGGGCAGGGTCTTGATGCCCATCAACGCGTGCAGCAACCCGGTATCGCGAAAGTAGATCTTGGGGGCCTTCACCTGCCGTTTGCCCAGATTCTGGTGCCAGGGCTGCAACTGGCGGATCATGAGCGTCTGTGTCAGAGTGTCCAGATAGCGGCGGATGGTGGGCTCGGACACCCCCATGGACCGCGCCGATGGAGCTGCCGACCATATCTGCCCTTGGTAGTGCGCCAACATGGTCCAGAAGCGCAGCATCGCCGGCGCCGCAATATTGATACCGAGCTCGGGCATGTCCACGCGCACGTGATCGGCTATGGTGTTGAGCCGCCACGCCATGCTGTTGTCATCGGACTCGGCCAGATAGGCACGCGGAAATCCCCCGCGCAGCCACAAGCGCAAGACGGCTTCATCGTTCCACACGCCCTCAGCGGCAATGATTTCCTGCAGGTCGAAGCCACCGACCTCGACCGTCTCCACCCGCCCCAGCAACGACTGTCCGGACTGGCGCAGCAGCGCAGGCGAGGCACTTCCAAGCAGCAGGTACTGGCCATTGGAATCGGAGCGGTCGATCAACACGCGAAGCAACGGAAACAACCCGGGCTTGAGCTGCACCTCATCAATCACCACCAAGCCTTGCAGATGCTCCAATGTCCGGGTGGGCTGCTCCAGGCGCTGCAGGTGCGGCGGATATTCCAGATCAAAGTAGTTGAGCGAATCGCGGCTCAGAAACTTCTGCGCCAGCGTGCTCTTGCCGGACTGGCGCGGGCCGCTCAAGACCACGCCTCGTGAGCGTGCAAGCGCAGTATGGACGGCAATTTCGAGTGAATTACGAGCCAGCATGCAGGCATGTTAGCTCAGTTTGCCATGAAATTCCAACATCACATATTCGAATTTCATGGTAAAAATCCACGCCACGTAAAACCCAACTTCGTCGCCTCACCCTCACCCGCACCCTTCCGCCTCCGGCCACAAGCCTGGAAAATAAAAGCGCAGCGCATGTTGGGGAACGCCGAAACGCAGCTTGCCATACGGTGTGTCGCTGGTCAGCAGGCCGCGCTTGAGCAGCGCCGTTACCTGTGCAGTGGCGAGGCGCTCACCCAGACCCAACAGGGCTTTGAAGTCGGCGCGCTCCACAGCGCCCTGGGCGGCGAAAACATAGTGCAAGGCACGCAACGCTTCGGTGCGTACGCCTTGGTGGACCACGTTTTCCTCAAACGCCAAACAAGCCGCTATGCGCTCCTTCATGCGCCCCAGGTCGAGCAGAGTGGTGATAAAGCGAACCTGGTCCAGGCACTGATTGAGCACATAGGCAATCCATTCGCTGAGTGCGCGCTCCGACAGGTTACCGCGGCCGTCCAGATCGCCTGCCCGCGGTTCATCGGCAGCCGCCAGATGTCGGTAATAGGCATCGTGCGTACGCGCAAAACCCCGCAGAGGTGACCACAAGCCGTTGGTCAGGCCCATATGGCCGAACGCCAGATGGGTGTGCAGGCGTGCCACACGGCCGTTGCCGTCGCGAAATGGGTGGATCCAGGCCAGCCGGTGGTGCGACGCCGCCACCGCCACCACACGCATCTCGCCGCGCCGCACCTGGGCGTAGAAGCTTCCCCAGCGCTCCAGAAAGGCCGGCAGAGCCTGGGCCGAGGGCGCGGCATGACGACCGACCCTGACTTCCTGGTCACGCAGGTCGCCGGGCTGCAGGGGCAACGCTTCGGGCAAAGCGAGATCCGGGTCGCTGAGGCGGGCAAACAGGTCCTGGTGAATGTCACAGACCATTTGCGCCGACCAGATCTGGCTGGCATCCCACGCGGACCAACGCTGCTCCAGTGCCTGCTCGGTGGCCATGTGTGCCAGCGCCAGCCGCTGGCGGCGAGCCTTGTCGGCGTCCGCAGAATAGTCGTTGCGCAGCGCCTGCTCGATCTCGGCCGGCAGCGTATGCTGGCCTTCGATCCGGTTACTGTAGTAAGAATTCATCGCACGCAGCAGGCCACGCAAGCCTTCGAGAGCACCCGGCTGGCACTTTCCGGCAAGTTGATCGGAGCAGCGGATCAGGTCATGCGCGCGCTCGAGTAGTCCGCCCAGCGCTTGCTCCCCCGGCATCAGGGGCTCCATCTGCGACGGGTCGTTGAAAAGCGGGAACTTCTGCGACTTTGGAACCATGGCTAACTGTATGTCGCGTAGAGAGTTATTGCAATTTATGCGAAATTTTTTGCGACATATATTGCGCCATAAACCACCCGGTCCACGCCCACCTACCGCAACCCCTCCACCACGGCCAGCATCGGCTGCAACACACTCGCCCCCAGCTTCTTCGAGCGTCCGCCGCTCCATCCCAGCGCCGGGTCGGGCAGGTCGGCGTTGTCCTTGAAGGGCATCTCCAGCGTGAACGCCAGGCAGGCAAAGCGCTGTGCGATCCAGTTGGTGGCCAGCGTCGGGTTGGCGCGGGTGCCGTGTGCGGGGCCATAACCATGCGTGGCCTGAAAATCCGGGCTGGCGGCGCACCACGCCAACTTGAAGGCATCCTGCAGCGCCTGGATACGCGGCGTGAAACCTTCAACTCCGTCCGAGCCGATGACAAAGTTGTAGGGCAAGGCCTCGTCGCCGTGGGCGTCCAGGCACAGGTCCACACCCGTCTTCTGCATCTGCTCGCGCACCAGAAACACTTCGGGCGATTGGTCCATGGTGGGCGTGAGCCACTCGCGGTTCAGGTTGGCGCCCGCAGCATTGGTGCGCAGATTGCCGCGTACGCTGCCGTCCGGGTTCATGTTGGGCACCACGTAGAAAACACATCTCCCCAGCAACACGCGCGCCACCGGGTCATCGGTGTCGAGCAGGCGCTCCAGAAACCCTTCCACGAACCACTCGGCCATGGTCTCTCCCGGGTGCTGGCGGGCGATGAGCCAGACCTTCCTGCGCTGGGCTGCGGGTGTGCTGCTGGCCGCGTCCGTGATACGCAGCAGGTTCATGTCGCGCCCGTCCAGGCTCTGGCCCAAATGCTCCACCGTGACGTGCTCGGACGCTGCGGCCGAGCCGATCAGGTCCAGGTGGCGCTCCCACGAATACGGCTCGAAATAGGCCAGGTAAATACTGTTCGTACCCGGTGTGACGCACGCCGTCATGGTGGTCCCGTCGTACGTGGTGTCGATGCGAAACCAGTGCTGGCGGTCATGGCTGGCCACCATGCGGTAGTTCTCCCAGCCCTGCGGATAGGCGCAGGCCGATGCGTTCACAAATCGCAGGGTCAGCGGCACGCCGGCCGCGCCCTGCAGCCGGAAGTGGAACCACTGGGCAAAATCCGCCGCGTTGTCACGGGGTATGCGCAGCTGGATGTCGCCGGGGTCATCCAGGCGCAGCACCTCGATGGCACCGGAGTCGAATCGGGAGCAAATGCAAATGGGGGTCATGGAGCTCCGTGTCTGGTTGATGGGGCTGCAGTGCCCCTGTCTCGCGCCGGCCGCCGCAGGTAGATTTCCATGTCGTGCGCTGCCATCGGGCGTGCTTCCAGAAAACCCTGGAACTCGCTGCAACCCAGCGCCCGCAGGGCGTCCATCTGCTCCCGCGTTTCGACGCCTTCGGCCACGGTCAGCAGCTTCAGGCTGCGCGCCATCTGCGTGATGGCGGTGACGATGGCGTGGCCGTCCGGGTCACCGGCAATATCGTGGATGAACGAGCGATCAATCTTGAGCCGGTCGATGGGATACTTCTTGAGATAGGCCAGCGAGGAATAACCGACTCCGAAGTCGTCGATCGCCAGGCCGACGCCCAGCGCTTTCAAGGCCGCCAGGCGCTCCAGCAAATGGGGGCCGTGGTCCAGCAGGACCGACTCGGTCAACTCGATTTCAAGGTAACGCGCCTCCAGCGCGACAGACTGCAAGG
>JAYVRP010000852.1:0-3996 GCA_043776215.1 Rhodoferax sp.
TTGCCAACCGTCACGTACACATGGCACGTGGGTTTTCTGATTTGGTTGCCGCGGCCTTTGGCGCGGGCGGTAAAGCGCTTGAGTGATGCGCCTTGCTCGACGTAGATGGTCTTGACCTTCAATTCGTCGATATCAGCACCGTCGTTGTGCTCCGCGTTGGCGATGGCAGATTCAAGAACTTTCTTGATGATCAACGCAGCCTTCTTCTGGGTGAACTGCAGCACGTTCAGCGCCTGGTCGACCTTCTTGCCGCGAATGAGATCCGCAACCAGTCGGCCTTTGTCCACAGACAGGCGAACGCCTCGCAGAGATGCTTTGGTTTCCATGGTGTTGCCTTACTTTCGCACGACTTTTTTGTCAGCCGGGTGGCCCTTGAACGTTCGGGTGAGTGCGAACTCGCCCAACTTGTGCCCGACCATCTGATCAGTGATGTACACAGGTACATGCTGCTTGCCGTTGTGAACAGCGATCGTCAGACCAATGAACTCGGGAAGGATCATGGACCGACGCGACCAGGTTTTGATTGGTTTCTTGTCCTTGGTGGTCACAGCCTTGTCAGCCTTGGCTGCCAGGTGGTGATCGACGAAAGGACCCTTTTTGAGAGAGCGTGTCATGTTCGTGCCCCTTACTTCTTGCGACGCGACACGATCATCACCTGTGTCCGCTTGTTGTTACGGGTCCGATAACCCTTCGTCAGGTTACCCCATGGGTCCACGGGATGACGACCTTCGCCGGTCTTTCCTTCTCCACCTCCGTGGGGGTGGTCCACCGGGTTCATCACAACGCCGCGGACGGTTGGGCGGATACCCATCCAGCGCTTCACGCCGGCCTTGCCCAGGCGCCTCAGACTGTGCTCCTCGTTCGCGACCTGGCCAATCGTGGCCCGACAGTCGATGTGGATCTTGCGCACTTCGCCTGAGCGCATGCGCACCTGTGCGTAGGTGCCCTCACGCGCCAGCAAGGTTGCCGACGTTCCAGCCGAGCGGACGATCTGCGCGCCCTTGCCGACCTGCAATTCGATGCAGTGGATGATCGAGCCCACTGGGATGTTGCGAATTGGCAATGTGTTGCCGACACGGATCGGTGCCTCAGCACCGTTCAGAATGGTCGCGCCAACTTCCAGACTGCGCGGCGCGATGATATAGCGACGTTCGCCATCCGCGTAACAGACCAGGGCCAAATGAGCCGACCTGTTGGGGTCGTATTCGATCCGTTCAACCTTGGCAGGAATCCCATCCTTCGCCCGCCGGAAATCCACGACGCGGTAGTGGTGCTTGTGTCCGCCGCCCTTGTGACGCGTTGTGATGTGCCCATTGTTGTTGCGTCCTGCATGCTGGAACTGAGGCTCCAACAGCGGCGCGTAGGGCTCACCGCGGTACAGGTGATCACGCGAGATCTTCACCACGCCACGACGGCCCGGTGAAGTTGGTTTCATTTTGATGACAGCCATGGTTACGCAGCCTCCCCACCAAGGTTCAATTCCTGCCCGGGCTTGAGCGTGACATAAGCCTTGCGGACGTTGTCACGGCGACCCATGGACTTGCCAAAACGCTTCGACTTTCCTTTTGTATTGACCACGGAAACACCCTTGACCTCCACCTTGAACATCAGTTCAACAGCGGCCTTTATCTCGGGCTTTGTCGCGTTTTGCAACACCTTGAACGTCACGGAATTGCTCTTCTCGGCGATCATGGTGGCCTTCTCGGACACGATAGGTGCAACGAGTACCTGCATCAGGCGACTTTCTTCGAACTTGACGGCGCTCATGCAAACATCTCCTTGAGCTTGTCCATTGCAGCCCGGGTTACCAGCACCTTGCGGTAATGAACCAAAGACACCGGATCTGCGTATCGCGGCTCAACCACCAAAATGTTGACCAGGTTGCGGGAGGCGAGATACAAATTCTCGTCAACCTCGTCCGCGATCACCATCACTGACTCCAGGTTCATCGCCTTGAATCTGGCAGCCAATGGTTTCGTCTTGGGCGACTCCACCTTCAACGAATCAACCACTGCCAACCGGCCCTCACGAGCCAGTTGCGAGAAGATGGACGCCATGCCGGCACGGTACATCTTCTTGTTGATCTTGTGGCTGAAATTCTCGTCTGGCATATTTGGAAATATGCGACCGCCCCCACGCCACAGAGGCGAGGAGGTCATACCGGCTCGCGCGCGGCCAGTGCCCTTCTGTTTAAATGGCTTTTTGGTGGAGTGCTTGACCTGCTCGCGGTCTTTTTGAGCGCGTGTGCCTTGCCGGGCGTTGGCTTGAAATGCAACCACTACCTGGTGAACGAGATCTTCGTTGTAGGCGCGTCCGAAAACGGTTTCCGGCGCATCAAACTTGGCAGTCGCCTGCCCCTGGTCGTTAAGGAGTTCGAGCTGCATCAGTTCGCCCCTTTCTTGGGTTCCGCTTGCACTTTGCTCTTGATGGCTGGGCGAACGGTCACGAAACCGCCGGCAGCACCAGGAACAGCACCCTTGATCAAGAGGAGCTGACGTCCCTCGTCAATACGAACCACGTCAAGATTTTGCGTAGTCACTGTCACGTCACCGAGATGCCCGGACATGCGCTTGCCCGGGAAAACCCGTCCGGGGTCTTGCGCCATGCCGATGGAGCCAGGAACATTGTGCGAGCGACTGTTGCCGTGCGAGGCACGCTGCGAGCTCATGTTGTGGCGTTTGATGGTTCCGGTAAAACCTTTGCCGATCGACGTGCCTTGCACATCCACCTTTTGCCCTACCGAGAACACATCGCTCACGGCGACGGCGGCGCCCGGTACGTACTTCGCTGCCGCGTCAGCAGTCACTCGAAATTCCTGGATAATTTCACCCGCCTCCACGCCCGCTTTGGCGAGGTGGCCGGCAGCTGGCTTTGTTACGCGTGACGCTTTGCGCGCACCGAACGTCACCTGCAAGGCGACATAGCCATCATTCTCTTGGGTTTTTATCTGGGTCACACGGTTGTTGGATACATCCACCACCGTGACAGGGACAGCGTCCCCATCATCGGTGAACAGACGCATCATGCCCACCTTGCGGCCCAGCAACCCGAGGGAGTTGCTTAGACTCATATTTTTCTCCGTAACTCCCACCGCTGTAGCTGCAATTGGCTACACCGTTTTGTTGTGGAAGACTGTTGATAAATCCCGCAGGATTGGCCGTTGCCAATCCTGTCGAGCCCGCGATTCTATTCCAGAATTTTGCAACGGGCAAGCGAAAAATGCCCTGTTGCTATCGCGACGATCTCAATCAAATTACTGCAGCTTGATTTCGACGTCGACGCCTGCCGGCAAATCAAGCTTCATCAGAGCGTCGACGGTCTTGTCCGTTGGGTCCACGATATCCATGAGGCGTTGATGCGTACGAATCTCCAATTGATCGCGACTGGTCTTGTTCACGTGGGGCGAGCGCAAAATGTCAAAGCGCTTCATCCGCGTCGGCAGTGGAACTGGCCCTTTGACGATTGCTCCCGTGCGCTTGGCCGTATCGACGATCTCGGCGGCTGACTGATCGATCAGCTTGTAATCAAACGCCTTGAGGCGAATGCGGATTTTTTGTTTGGTAGCCATGGTAATTCCTTAGTTTGGTCTGAACTACGCAATGATCTTGGCAACCACACCGGCGCCGACGGTTTTGCCACCTTCGCGGATGGCGAAGCGGATCGTCTCTTCCATTGCGATCGGGATAATGAGCTCGATCGTCATCTGGATGTTGTCGCCCGGCATCACCATTTCAACACCTTCGGGCAACGAGATCGCGCCCGTCACGTCGGTGGTGCGGAAATAGAACTGCGGACGGTAGTTGTTGAAGAACGGGGTGTGACGGCCGCCTTCGTCCTTCGACAGAACGTAGACTTCACCCGTGAAGTGGGTGTGTGGCTTGATCGAACCCGGCTTGGCCAGCACTTGGCCACGCTCAACTTCTTCACGCTTGGTGCCGCGCAGCAGAATACCGACGTTGTCGCCTGCCTGACCCTGGTCGAGGAGCTTTCTGAACA
>JAYVRP010000853.1:0-14209 GCA_043776215.1 Rhodoferax sp.
GGCTCCCTTGGCGCAATACGAGCCCAGGTTGATGGGCGAATCGAACACGGGCTCCTGCCGCACCCAGACGCCGTTTTCCACCACGGCATCGACCGCGCAGCCGACGGAGCAATGGGTGCATACGGTGCGTTTGACCTCGATCTTTCCTGCGCCCACACCTTCAGATGGGGTTGCAGCGCGCGCCTTTTTCACCAGGGTCAACTGGGAAGCGGCCAGGCCAACACCGACCCCGAGTCCGGAGCGGCGCAGGAAAGCCCGCCGGTCCATCGTGGGCAACGCATTGGAGAGCCCACGCGACAGACTCTGCACGAAACGTGTGGAGTCGGTGTGAGAGGCGTGTCGGGCATGGGGTATTTTCGTGAGCAGCATGGGCTCTCCCTGGGACGGCAATCGGGGAATGATCCGGGGCAGGACGGATGCAGGGTGGCCCTACACGCGTGCAGTCTTGTAGTAACGCTTGACGTGTTCGCTCAGGATGTAGCCACCACCTCTTTCGGGAGCGGGTCCTGGTGGTGCCTGGGCAGGTGTCGCAGCCGGTTTGCCCGGCAGGGCCACTACCGCCGCTGCAGCGACACCTGTGGCGGCAACACCGAAGAAGAAACCTCGGCGCGAAGGTTGGAATTCATTGTTGTGCATGGTTGCGCCAGATGGTCCGGACGGGAGGACGGACTTTGGTTCTACTCTACGCGAGCGGGACGCGCACCGCAATGGTGTGTGGACGGCATTTGCGCCGACCGAGGGTAAACGATAGGGCCATCTTGCTGGACCGGCATGTTGCGATGCAAGGTGCCAACGGCGCCCGTTGCCCGAGTGAGGGGCGGGCTCATGCCAGCATGTCGAACCCCTGTGCCTCGATGCTGATGAAGGCCTGCGTGAAAGCCGCCAGCGCGCGGTAGAAGCGGGCAGATGGGTGTTGCAAAATGGCATCACACAGGCGTGGTACCCATGGCTGGACATGCGTGGCAAAAAAAATGCGCTGCTGCGTGAGGTTGGCCACGGCGACATCATCACCGGCAATCAGGTAACGCATGACCTCGCACAGGTAGGCCACGTGGTCCTCGGTTTCCGGCATCGCGTCGTCGCGCGCCAGCCCCAGTGCCGTCAGGTCGCCGCGCAAGGCCGCCAGCGGTTTCTCGTTCAGGAAGCCGCTCAGGTAGTGGGAGCCAAACAGGGCCAGCTCCGGTTTGCCGACACCACCAAAGAGGGCCTGGTACTCTTGCCCGAGCTCTGCCAGGTGGTGCCCGCGGGCGGCGGCCACCAGATCACCCCACGGGCTCTCGAGCCAGGCGCCGGCCGCCGGGGCCTCGGTCACGGCCACCTGCAGCTTCGCATACAGTTCCGCAGAGGGCGCTGCGTAGTACAGGGCGGCCAGCAATCCGTAGATCTCGGCGCGGGCGGTTTCTTCGTCCAGCACGGACGTGGTGAGTGGGGCCGGTGTCATGGTCACAGGATATCGGTGATCTTGATTTCGTTACCCGCAGAGTAGATGTCCACCACGCGGCAGTCGCCGCACATCTTCAGGCGATCCGCTGCCGCGCCCTGGAACATTGCGTGCCCGGCGAGTTTGCCCAGCATCAGCTCGATGGCCTTCAGCGTGCCGAAGGGTTTGCTGCAACGAATGCATTGGTAGGGCGCGGCTTCATGGAGCACGCGCGCCTCCTGGCGCTGGGGTGTCAGCAGCAAGCGCGGTTGCAGGGTGATGGCGTTCTCGGGACAGGTCAGCACGCACAACCCGCATTGCACGCAGTTCTTTTCGATGAATCGGAGTTGCGGCTTTTCGGGGTTGTCCTGCAGCGCTGCCGCCGGGCAGGCACTGACGCAACTCAGGCACAAGGAGCAACTGTCGGTATCAATCAGCAGGTTGCCGAACGGTGCGCCCGGGCCGGGAAGTTTGATCGCCTCCGGCAAGGCGGCACCTGGCGCATGGGTGATCAGGTGCGACAGGGCCAACTCCAGTGTGCCGCGTTTTTCCTGTGCGATGGCAAAACGCGCCGGTGTCGCCGGCACGCTGGTTCGTGCGCTGCCAAGGATCTGCAACATGCTGTCGAGGCTGGCGACGGCCTGCGCGCTGCTGCCAGTCGGCGCGCGCAGCAACTGGAAATGGGTGCCGCTGTAACCCAGGCCATGCGTCAGGGCCTGCGCGATCCGCATCTGCGCGGCCAGGCCGTCCAGGTAGGCGGGTGCCTCTTCTTCGGTGACCAGCACCGCCACCTGGTGCGCGCCCATCGCGATGGCGCTAAGCCACACGTCCAGGCCCAGGCTGGCGGTATGCCAAAGGGGCAGGGGCAGGACGTTGGCGGGCAACCCCCGCACCGCCTTGTGCAGCTGGGACGCGCGGCCCACGGCTTCCACGGCCTGTTGACCGCGTTCCTGGCTGTGCAACAACACCACTGCGTCGGTGCCGCCGGCCCGCACGTAAGTGGACAGCAGCGTCTTGAGCCGGACGCCCTGCTCGCTGGCACGCGGGTAGGCGTAGGTCAATGCGCCGGTGGGGCAGACGGTGGTGCATGCGCCGCAACCAATACACAGGTTGGGGTTGACCTTGATCTGGTTCTTGTGTTTGTCGCTGCCGATGGCTTCGGCCGAGCAGATGTCCACACAGGCATTGCAGCCGACCACCTCGTTGCGGCTGTGTGCACACAGCTTCTGCTTGTACGTGAAAAACTTGGGCTTTTCGAACTCTCCGACCATGTCGCGCAGCCGGATCAGCTTTGCCAGCAGGCCAGGCGACCCCACGCCCTCGGATGTGTTGGCCGCGAAATACCCCTGCGGCGGTGCGTGCTGGGTAAACAGCGGCGGGGTGCCCAGGTCGAGCACCAGGTCAAAGGTCTGCGTGGCGGAGACCGCCAGCCGCTTGAAGTCGATGGCTCCGGCTACCTTGCAGGCGAGCACGCAGTCGCGGTGGGCGGCGCACTTTTGCAGGTCGACCTGGTAACCGAGATCGATCGCGCCTTCTGGGCACGCGGCGACGCAGGCATTACACCGGGTGCACAGGTCGAGGTCGATGGGATGGCTTTTTTCCCACTGTGCGTCGAAGGCGCCCAACCAACCGGTGACAGTAAGCCCGCTTCCGCCAATGACCGGGTATCTGCGCTCCTGGGCCGGCCCGCCTTCCTGCGCGCAGACTGACACACCTTGCGCAAAGATGCTGACCTCCAGTACGTCGGCGACCAGCGCCGCGAGCTGCTCGGCCAGGTCGAGCGGACCTACGATGAGAAGACGTCCAGCGCTCGTGTAGGTCACGGTGGAAACCGGCTCCGCGTCTGGCAGATGGGCCACCGCCAGCAGGGCTGCCACCTTGGGGCCCGCCTGGCGCGCGTGCTGGCTCCACCCGCCGGTTTCGCGGATGTTCACGAAGCGGATCACCGAGCTGGCGCGCTCGGTCTGCTGCGCGAGTTCGGCAAACAAGCGCTTTTCCTGGGTGCATGCGACCACTACGTCCTCACCTGACTGGACGGCGCTCTGGAACGCGCGGGCCTCGCGCCGGCACAGGCCGGAGTGCAGCGTCAGGTCTTCACGGAGCACCGATCCCAGTGCCTGGGGGTCCAGGGGCATCGTCTGGTTGCAGTCGCAAATGAGTGTCGGCATGGTTGTGCTGGTGATCGCCAGTGTCTGGCAATCCCGGGGTTGGGCGGAGGGGTTTGGTGGGTGTGGCACCACCCGGTGCGTCGGACTGTGCCACGCGCAAATGTGCCATGCTATGCGCACTTTCCCCCGCTTGCCCGTCTGCAGCTCGATGCCCGTCCAGCACCTCGGGGGAATCGTCTTCATTAAACAGGTTCAGGAATTTGGCGCCGATCATTTGTCGCAACATGGCCTGCGGAATCGGGTCGGCGATCGAATAGTCGTCGATGTAGGTATCGAGCCCGTCCATCACATTGAAGTGCGGATCTGCAAACAGTTTCTTCATGGCTGCATTGCGGACTTCCGGGCCGACCTCGCGCGCCATGAACGGCGTGAAATCTGAATCCTTTGTCAGGGCCGCCACATCGTCGAGCGACACCATCCGAGCGGGTACGGGTGCGGGGCCAGCAGGATCGGCCGGTGCCGGCGGATTCGCGTCGCGGGCTGGCACCGCAGGCGGCATGTCGGGAGCCGGCGGCTCGGGCAGCGGTGTGCCTTGGCGGGCGCCCGCTTTGCGGCGCGCCCAACGGCCCAGGAAGCCCTCGCCATCCTCAGCCACGGCCACCCGCGCCGGGTTTTTTGTCCGTGCTGACGCGCACCGGGTTGCCAAAGCGGTCCGTCAAGGCCTGGAAGCTCTGCGGGCGCTGGCGGCGCTTGGGCTCCACCACATGGTGCCGGTCCACGAAATCCTGCAGCCAATGCACGACCGAGGCGGGCGCGGGGATCTGTTCCACGGTTTCCTGCGCGTCGAGCCAGCGCCCGGCGTCGTGGTAACTCAGCGTCACGGTCTGGGGTACGGCCACCGGTTCCGAAGCCAGCCCAGGCGCCTCTTCCATGCGCCAGACCACCCAGAAGCAAGGTTGTTGCGTGCTGACATTGAGGTAGTAACCTTCTGCATCGTCGGTGAACAACTCGACCTTGAAGCCCGGGTGCAACCAGCACTCTTCGGCGTCGTCCTTGAGCAGGCAGCGCGGCACTGCGCCAAATTGCTCTTCCTGTGGCACGACATCGGCCAGCGCCCAGCGCCAGGATTGCCAGCGGTTGTCGATCCGTTCGCGACGCATGACGACAGCCACCGACACATGGGCCCGTTGCGCGGAAGGATCGGTGGTGGGTGTGTGCGGCAGGAAGTCGGCCATGGGGCCAGTGTACGGCCGGCGCCTTGGCGGTCTGTGCGTGAGCCCATGTTGTGGTCGGCCGGACCTCGATGCCGCGCCTCGCACCCATGCCGGGCGCCTTCGCGTGTCAGCCGGAAAACCGCAGTTCGAGATAGGCCAGCAGCGTTCGGATCGTCTGTGCTTCGCCACCTACCGGTCGCCCTGGGCGCGCCGCATCGTTCCACGCGAACAGGTCGATGTGCAGCCAGTCCTGGTTTGCCGGCACGAAATACTCCAGGAACAGCGCCGCGTTGATGGCCCCGCCCATCGTGTTGCGCCCGGTGTTGACGATGTCGCCGATGGTACTTTCGATCCCGGCCTTGTAAGGCGCCCACAGCGGCATGTGCCAGACCGGGTCGTCCAGTTGCAGCCCGAGATCGACCAGGGCGCGTGCGGTGTCCATACGCTGGCAGAACAGCGCCGGCAATTGGGGGCCCAGAGCCACGCGCGCCGCGCCCGTCAGTGTGGCCAGGTCGATGATCAGCGCGGGCTTGCCCTCGGCGGCGTAGGCCAGCGCGTCGCACAGGATCACGCGGCCCTCGGCGTCGGTGTTGCCAATCTCGATGTGCAGGCCCTTGCGCGTCTTGAACACGTCGCCGGGCCGGTAGGCGTTGCCGGCAATGGCGTTTTCCACGGTGGGCAGCAGCACCTGCAGGCGCACCGGCAACTTCAATGCCATGACCAGCGCCGCCAGGCCCAGTGCGTTGGCGGCACCGCCCATGTCTTTCTTCATCTGTCGCATGCCTTCCGCGCCCTTGATGTCGAGGCCGCCGCTGTCGAAACACACGCCTTTGCCGACGATGCACAACAGCGGGTCGCGCGGTTTGCCCCAGTTCAGTTCGATCAGCCGCGGCGCACGTGTGCTGGCGCGGCCCACCGCGTGAATGGCGGGAAAATTCTGCTTGAGTAATGCGTCACCCACCACCTGGCGGAACTTCGCCCCGTGCTGCTTGGCCACCATGCGGGCGGCACCGGCCAGTTGTTCCGGTCCCATATGTTCAGCGGGTGTGTTCACCAGGTCGCGAGTGGCCGCGATGGCCACGGCCAGCGCGATGCCGCGTTGCGCGTCCGGGCTCGGGGGCAGGGTCAATTGCGCTGGAGCGCGGCGGCGTGGTTTGTACAGGTCGAACTCGTAGCTGCCCAGTGCCCAGGACATGGCTGCCTGCTCCGGCGCCACCTGCAGGCCCTGGTCCGACAGCCGGTAGTGGCCTTCCGGCAGTGCCGCTGGCAAGGCGGCCAGCGCAAAGGGATGGTTGGCGCGTTGTACCCCGGCAAACACCTGGGCCAGTCGGCCGTCAGGGCCCGGTACCAGGGCGTGGCTGTCGGCGGCGCCGGTGAAATTCAGGGTCTCGAGCCAGTGTCGCGTCGCCACTGGCAGCGTGTGCGCCAGGGTCTTGAACGAGATACTGTCCACCACCGTCATGGCAATGGCGGCGGCGGGCGGGGTTTTCTTGAGATGGACGGTCATGGGTGGCATCCGTGTGGAGTTTCAGGCACAAGGGTCAGTTTAGACCCTGGTTCGCCTCTGGCCATGCATGACCCCAGCATGCCCGGGCAGTTCGGGCAGGCAGTTCAGCAAGGCTGCTGATGGTCTGGGGGCTATCTTGTGCGGTACGGCTTGGCATCGGCACTCCTCGTTTGCTGGTTGCGAGGCCATACCAATGTCAACGGGCAACAATGAGGAGTGCCGTCCTGGTTTCTGTGTGGTCGCCAAAGGTCCTCTTACAGGGCCTTGGGCTCTCCAGCCAGGTTGATCACCACGTAGCGCGGGTTGTTGCCCTGCTCGTCGTACTGCAGACGTGTGACACTCGGCGCGCTTGCCTCCAGGTGTTGGCCGCATAGACAAACTCGCCGCTCTCGCGCTGAGGGCGCTGAGGGTTGACAGTTGTGAGAGTTTCACAAGAAAATGAAAGAAGTAGATTTTTTTGTGAAATATGGACTTTATTGCATTGACCGAAGACCAGGCGCGCCAGTTCATCGACGCGGAGTCGGCATTCCGCGCACTCGAAGAAGCTCGGCGCAATGCGGCCGAAGTGCACGGATCCATGTTCTGGCGCGCTGTGAAAGGCCAGGACTATTTGATCCGCGCGACGACCGGCGCCAGACAGCAGTCCGTGGGGGTCAGGAACGCTGGCACCGAGGAAATCCACCGCCGGTTCACCGAGCGGAAGAGCGCGTTGCAGGCGCGGGAGAAGAGCTTGACTGGTGCGGTGGACCGGCATCGCCGCCTGAACCTGGCCTTGCGGGTCGGGCGGGCGCCGAATTTGCTGGTCAAGATTCTGGGCGCCTTGCAGTCGCGCGGCGTTGCAGACCACTTCATGGTCGTGGGAACCTACGCTTTGTATGCGTACGAGGCGGCTGCCGGTGTGCGAATCACGCCGGAGGCGCTTGCCACGCAGGATGTCGACCTGTTGTTCGACACCCGCAACCGGATCGCCTTTTTTTCCAGGCTGGCTGCCGACGACGTATCCCTGCTGCAGGTCCTGCGCAAGGCCGACAAGAGTTTTGAGCTGAGGGAGGATCAGAAACAAACTGCTGTCAATGACAAGGGATTCGAGGTGGACATCATTCGCCGCATGGCGCGCGACGGCGACCCGCATCCGCTGAGAATGAGCCACGACGACAACGATTTTTGGGCAGTTCAGGTGCCCAGCGGAGACAAGATGCTCGGCGCCCCGCGTTTCTCGCAGGTTATTGTGTCCACCGATGGTTCCATGGCAAGGCTGGTGACCGTCGCGCCGCGCAGCTTTGTCCGCATCAAACAGCAGTTGTCGAAGTCTGCCAGTCGGGATCCGCGCAAACGTGACAAAGATGCGCAGCAGGCGCGCATCGTCCAGGCACTTGTCAAGCAGCGCGGGATTGACCGGACGACCGCATGAATGCCACGATCGCGTTTGCTACCTCCACCCCCTTGTCTTCCTGCAGGAAATGCCCCGCATTGCGGGTGATGGCATGGGCCTGGCCCTGCGCACCTGGTACCAGCGCCTGCCAGATCATGTAGCCGCCGCGGGTAACCGGGTCGCGGTTGCTGAACAGCGTGAGAAAGGGCTTGTCCCAGCGCTTGAAAACCTCCCAGGCGCGTTCGTTGGCGGCGCGTTCGGGGTCGTCCGGTGTAGTGGGTACCAAGCCGGGCAAGGTGCGCGCGGCGACCCGGTATTTTCGCGTCGGGAACGGTGCGTTGTAGGCGGCAACTTCCGCGTCACTCAGGCCCTGCACACAGCCCGCCCGGACGATCCGGCCGATCGGGAACCAGGGGCTGTAGCGCGAGAATGCGCGCCAGATCTTGAACGCCTTGGGCACCGGAGCGGTGCCGGTGGGCAAGCCGCCATTTGCCAGCGCGATGCGCTCGAAGCGCTGCGGCATTTCGGCGGCCAGGCGCAGGCCGATCAACGAGCCCCAGTCCTGGCAGAACAGCGTGATGGAGCGGAGGTCGATTGCCTCCAACCAGGCGCGCATCCACATCACGTGCTTGTGGTACGAGTAGTCGGCCCGCCGGACCGGTTTGTCGGAACGCCCAAATCCGATCAGATCGGGCGCCACGACTCGGTAACCCGCCTGCAGGAACACCGGAATCATCTTGCGGTACAGGAAGGACCAGGCCGGCTCGCCATGCATCAGCAGCACCACCGGTGCATCGCGCGGGCCTTCGTCGATATAGGCGACCCGCAACTCGGCCACCTGGGTGTAGTGCGGCTGCCACGGAAAATCGGGCAGGTTGGTGAAACAAGCCTCGGGTGTGCGCAAGGCGTTGGTGATGATGGGTAACTTTCGCATGCTCAGAAGCGCCGGCCCGGGGTGATGGTAGTTGAGCCAACAGGCAGGCTCACGAAGTCGCCATCGGCGGCGATGCGCAGCGGGCCATCGAAGATGTCGGCGGCCTTGCCGAGGAAGGCCTTCTCCATGCCCGGCACTGCGAGCATCGGCACAATATGGTTGAGCAGCAGGTAACGCACCTTGGCATCGCGTGCCGTTTCGGCCGCCTGCTCAGCGCTGGCATGGTAGTCCAGGATGTCGTCGAACAATTTCGCCAGGTTCATTCGGCCCGACGCAAGGGCCCCCTGTTTGAGCACGCCCAAAAGAGGCGCCGAGAGGGCCTCGTGCACCAGCACATCGGCACTGGCCGCCTCGCGTTGCACGGCATCGGATTTCCGGGTGTCACCGCTGAGCACGACACTGCGGCCCTTGTAAACAATGCGGTAACCCACGGCCGGATGCACCGGTTTGTGGTCCACCACAAAGGCGGTGATTTCCAGATCGGCGTCCTTGAGCACAATGACGCGCCCGTCGGCACCCGGTGTGAACGGGCGGGCCTGACCGCCAAACCCGGTAGCCGGCACGGTGGCCGTTCCGTGGTGGGCTACGCGATAGTGCTGGTCCTGCGTGTAGGCTTGCATGAAGCCGGCCAGCACCGTCTCGACGCCGGCCGGGCCGTGAACGGGCACCGGGGCGACACGGCCCACCGACACCCAGCGCTGCAGCATCAGCTCCCCCAGGCCGTCGATGTGGTCGGAATGGAAGTGCGTCAGGAAAATGGCGTCGATGCGCCCCTGGTTGAACCCCATCTTGCCGATCACCCGCGCGCTGCCGCTGCCGGCGTCGAACACGAACATGCGTTGCCCCGCGATGACCATGGTGCAGGGCCCGGAGCGCTTGTCGTCGGTGAAGGGCGAGCCGGCCCCGCAGATGCCCACATGCAGGCCGTCGGGTAGTTCCTTGATCGGATCGGCGCCGAGCCGCTGCGCGGCCATGCGGGAGGCGATAACCATGCTGAGCGGTGCCCTCAAGACATAAGCGGCCAGTGCCGCCAGGGCCAGCACGGCGGCGATCATGACCAGAAGCTTGCGCATGTTCACACTCCAAATATTCGCGCCAGGCGGACCATCAGGCCCTGTGCCCACGGTGCCCCATACCGCAGCTTCGGCCGGCGTGCCCGATGCCGGTGCCCGCGCCAGAGATGAGGATGGTTTTCATCATTGCACATACACCCGGGCCAGCCGGCCCATGGAGCTCCAGTAGAGGTCGCGGTTCCAGCATGTGCTGGGGAACACCACGCCCTGCGTCAGGCCGCCGCTGCGCACGCGTGCGAGTTCGGCGCCGCTGGTGATGTCGAGCACCACCATTTCCTCGCCGAAGCGGCGGTAATCGTTGACGAGCAATTCGCCGGTGTCCGGGTACAGAATCATGTGACTGGCGCAGCCGAAGGGATGTTTTTTCCACAACGGCGTCATGGCGCGCGTGGCCACATCGAAGCGCCAGGCGAGGTAGCCGGCGGCCGGTGTCACGTGGACCGCCGCTTGCGCCGGCGCAGGTGCAAGGCGCTCGCCACCAGGGCTGCCAGACCAGCCAGAATTGCAATCGCCGTGTTTTTGTAGGTAGGGATCCAGTAGTTCACGAAGCCGTTGACCAGCACCTGTCGCACCGGGTCGTAACCCTCGGGCATGGGCAATACGCCATGTGCCTGGGCATAGGCGTCGTAGTCGGCCTGCAGGGCCCGGAAGGCGTCGGGCAATTCCTTCTGCAGATCCCGGGTTTCACCAGGGTCCGTGCGCATGTTGTGCAGATGCCACTGGCCGTCCCCCACCGGTGGCAGGTTGCTGACCAGTTTCAGGTCACCCTTGAACAGTGCCCGGCTGCCGGACAGTTCGTAGCCAATGGCCTCGTCGCTTGCGTGGACCGGCGGCGTTTCTCCGCGCAGGGCGCCCAGCAGGCTGCGCCCGGCCAGCGCTTCGACCGGCTGTCCCTTGTAGGTGGCGCCAGGGCGGGGCACCTGAGCCAGGTCGAGCAGCGTGGGCACGATGTCGTTGACATGCGTCATGGCGTGGTGGATCTGGTTCTGCGGCATGCCCGGGACACCCGAGATGATCAGCGGCGTGCGGACGCCGCCCTCGCCGCCGTAGAACTTGTAGGTGGCCAGCGGCGATGCGGCCGCGCTGGCCCAGCCCGGCCCCATGATGGCGTAGGCGCCCTTGCCGCCCATGCGGTCGATGTCCTGCGAGTATTGGGTCCGCAGCCAGAGTTGGGCATCGGCATAGTCGGCGCCTTCCGGGCCGTTGTCGGACAGGAAGACGAACACGGTGTTGTCGTACTCGCCGGTCTGCTTGAGGTGCGCAACCAGGCGGCCGACGTGGAAGTCCATCGCGTCGGCCATGCCGGCGTAGACCTCCATGCGGCGCGCTTCGTAGCGCTTGTCCTTGTCGCTCAGGCGCTCCCAGTCGGCCGTGCTGGCCATGCGGACCATGGGTGTGCCCTTGGGGATCAGGCCGAGCTCCGCCGCCTTGTCGCGCCGCGATTTGCGCAGCGCCGTCCAGCCGGCGTCGTAGCGGCCGCGGTACTTGTCGATGAATTCTCGTGGTGCCTGCAAGGGCACATGGTTGGCCTGGAAGCCGACATAGGCGAAAAAGGGTTTGCCTTCGGCCTTGCCCGCACGCAGGTAGTCGATGGTGCGGTCCACGAAGTACTGCGACGAGTAGAACTCGGTGGGCATCACGGCCGGTTTGCCGTCTTCGAACCATTGCACGGTGGCGGAGTGGGGCAGGTAACGCTGGGCCGGATCCCAGTTGTCCGAGCCGGTATCGCCCTGGATGATCGAGCGCTCGAAGCCGCGCCGGTGGGGCAGGTTGTAGGGCTCGGAGCCAACATTCCACTTGCCGGCGATCAGGGTGCGGTAGCCGTTGTCCTGCAGCAGGCTGGCGATCGTGACCACATTGGGGTTGAGCGACCCGCGGTAGCCCGGCTGCCCCAGGTGCGCTTGCGGCATGGTCTCGCGCAGGTTGCCCACACCATTGCGGTGGTTGTCCACACCGGTCAGCAGCATGGAGCGTGTGGGGGCACACGACGCGGCCACATGAAAATTGGAAAACCGCGTGCCAGCGCGTGCCAGGGCGTCCAGGTTGGGCGTGGCGATTTCGCCGCCGAAGGCGCCGACATCGCTGAAGCCCCAGTCGTCGGCGACCAGCACCACGATGTTGGGGCGCGTCGGGCCGGCCGCCATGGACACCCCGCAGGCGAGCAGGCACAGGCCCGATGCCAATGCTCGCAGGACATGGTTCATCATGTCTCCCCGTTGCCTGGCAATGCGCCGCGCGCTGGCGCCAGCAGCGCATTCTGCACGGCCCACAACCGATCCTGGCCCCAGACAGCGACATCGCCGACCCGGAACGACGGGACACCCCACAGGCCCAGCGCGAACATCTCGGCGCGGTTGCGTTCAGCCACCTCGCGCCAGCCTTCATCCTGCAGGGCGGCCTGAGCGCCAAGCCAATCCAGACCGGCGCGTTCGGCGATTTTCCGCAGGCCCCGGTCGCCTCCGGCATCGATGCCCTCGGCCCAGACACCTCGCATGAAGGACAGCAGGTACGCTTCTGCCAAGCCGGATTTTTCGGCATACGGAATCAGCGCCAGGCCGCGTTCGGTGGGCCGTCCGACCGGGTCGTTGAGCCGCCCGAACGGGATGCCGCGCACAAACGCCTCACGCGCCGTATCGAGGCTGATGTAGGAACGCTTTTCACGTGGCACCGGCAAGCCGCGCATGACCATCGGCAACACATAGCGCAGCCGTACCGGCACCCCGGCATGCCGAGCCAGCGCGAACACGCGTGGTGTGACGATGGCCGAATAGGGGCTGCGCAGGGACACGAAGAAATCGATGGGCACGGGGCGCGCCACCTGCACGGGCGCGGTCCAGTCGCTGCTGCGCGGGAACATCACGCCGCGTGCATCGGCATGCTGTGCACCGAGCTCCTGCAGGCGTTGCTCCAGGTGGTGCAACCGGTCGATGCCCCAGTACCACTCGCCAGCGTAGAAGAACATCGCCCCCAGGTAGTGCCCGAGTTGCTGGCGCAGCGTGTCAGACGCGGCCACGTGGGCGGTGGTGTTGGCATCGCCTGCTGCGGCCAGAGCGCCCCCTGGCCATGCGACACCAGGCAAGTGCGTGACACCCTGCCACAGGGCGGTTGACACCGCGCCAGCGGTCGACACGAAGCGCCCGGCCTCGATGGCACCCACCAGCAGGCGCGACGCCGCTTCCACGGCGGGGGCGGGCGGCTGGTCGCCGGGGTCGGCGAACTGCAGCTGGAAATGGCGCGCCAGCAAGGCGGCGTCCTTGCGGCTGTAAGCGACCAATTTGGCGCGTTCCGGTGCGGCGCTGTCGGGTGGTGGACCCACCACATGGGCTTGCAGGTCGATGTCGTAACGCGCAGCCAGTTGCGGCAGGCATCCGGCTGCCAGGGCGCTGTAGGGGTCATCGACCTGGTGGAAGTAATGCACCAGATGGCGCTGGCCAGCCGCCGTGCGGGATTTTTCTGCGCTGGCCCGACGCTGCAGCAGGCGCTCGCGTGAGAGCAGGCGCTGGCTGACCGCCGGCATCAGCAGGGTCTTGATGGAAGTCATGGGGCCTGCCACAGGAGGATGGTACCGTACACTTGTGTATTGTGACGGATCAATGTAGCACGGCTGGCCTGCAGCCACCGTCAGGGTTTTCGCTAGATCCGCAACAGAGGGGCTGAACCTGCCGCGATCTGCCTGCCGCATGGAGAATCTGTGGTGTCATGAAAACGGAAAAACCAGCGCGCACACGCGCGCCTGCACCTGCGGAGACCACGAAACTCTCGCGCGACGACTGGCTCGACGCCGCATTCCGGGCGGTCGTCGACGGTGGTTTCGACAAGGTGCGGGTGCTGTTGCTGGCCGCAGCCCTGGGTGTGACACGCGGCAGCTTTTATTGGCATTTCACCGACCATGCCGAACTGGTGTCGGCGCTGCTGGCACGTTGGCACTCCCGCGAGACGGAGATCGGCCGTGCCCTGGAGGCCCAGTCTGTCGGCGACCCACAGGCCGATCTGGAGCAATTGCTGGAAGCCGCGCTCGCGCATGCCGGCGCCGATCTGGAGAACATGCGGTTCGAGCTGGCCCTGCGCGGCCTGGGCCGGCGCGACCCGGCGGTCGCGCAGATGCTGTTCGAGGTGGACCAGTTGCGCATGCGGCTGTTCGAGAGCAAATTTCTGCGCTTGACCGGCAGTGCGAAGACCGCGTCCGATCTGGCCGCGCTTTTCTACCTGGCCATCGTCGGCAGCAACCAGGCACTCAGCCGCCCCACCAATCCGCCACAGACCAAGGATTACCTCAAGGGCATCATCAGCAATTATCTGATTCGTAGCCAGGCGGCGGCGAACCAGCCGTCGGCCTGAAGCCCGCCATCAGGCGATGGCCAACAAAAGTGTGCAATGCAACGCCACCGGGCCAGCGGTGCTCAAGCTCAAGAGGCCCAGGCACCGCCACGGGCGCTTTCACGTGGAAATGTTCATCAGGCTGCCATGCTTTGGCGCGCTCGACCTCAGGCCGCCACAAACCCGGCCAGGCGCTTGCCGATGATCTCGTTGGCCTCGCGCATGATGCGGTCGATCAGTTCCTTGCAGGTCGGCACATCGTGG
>JAYVRP010000854.1:0-3979 GCA_043776215.1 Rhodoferax sp.
TCGCTGCGAAATCTTGGCAAGTTCCGGGCCCTTGCCCGGTCGGGCCGTCCGCATCCGTTTCGCCGCGCGAAACATTGTCGCGCCGTCACAGGGGGCTAACGCAGTTCCCGGCCGATCTGAATGCTGCCCGCGGTGCGCGCCAATTCGCGGCCCATGCGGGTCAACGTTTCCAGGGGCATCAACTGTGAGGGCCCGGAAATGCTGATGGCCGCGATGGCGCCCCCATGGTCTGGCCCGCAAATGGCTGCTGCCACACACCTCGCACCGAGCTCGTTTTCTTCCATGTCCAGCGCGTAGCTGCGTTCGGCGCTGCGTGCGATCTCGTCCATGAAGTGCTCGCGGTTGGTAATCGTGTGGGGCGTGCGGGCCGCCATGCGCCGTGGCACCGTGCGGTCGAGCTCCGACTCGCCTAGGGTGAGCAGGATGGCCTTGCCCAGGGCCGTGGAATGCAGCGGGTCGCGCTTGCCGATCATGGCCTCCGCATGCAGCAGGCGGCTGGACCCGACCATGTCGATGTAGACAATTTCCCCGCCCTCCGGAATGCCCAGGTTCACGGTCTCGTTGAACTGGCGCTGCAGCCGCAGAAGGGTTGGC
Source organism: Rhodoferax sp. (assembly GCA_043776215.1). Taxonomy (GTDB): domain Bacteria; phylum Pseudomonadota; class Gammaproteobacteria; order Burkholderiales; family Burkholderiaceae_C; genus CAISIP01. The sequence continues at coordinate 595 of JAYVRP010000854.1, forward strand.
TGCGCGATCTCCTTGATGCGCTCGGCATATGCCGGCAAAGGCCGTGTCACCGCCACCCGGGGGCCGATCACGTAACGCTCGGTGTGCTCGTCGTAACCCACAAAACCCGACGCACGCAGGGTGTACAGGTAGCGGAACGCAGTGGTCTTGGGAAGCGCCGTGCAGGAGGCGAGATCGGAGAGCGTCATCGGGGCATGCGCGGCCACCAGCGCATCGAGCAACTGCATCGACTTGTGGACAGGGGTAACCACGTAGCGGCGATCAAGTGTCATGACCAACTCCAGACTATTGATGTTTCCATATTTCGCGACAGCTTTTTTTTTCGTTCGCCCTGAGCCTGTCGAAGGGCTCGCATGGCCTTCGACAGGCTTAGCCCGAACGGTGCAATGAATTCCGGAAAGGTCAATAAGCCTGATCAATATACAGCAAACGTTCCATAAAACCAGAGGGAGTTGTCCTGCGACGACGTGCCCACCGGTTGGACCCGTTGGCATTCTCCAGTAGCATGCCAGCACGTTTCGCACCGCCGTGCCACTGGCCATCCCGCCCGGCTCGATGGCCCCGACCAGGAGACACCATGGACACCCTTGATCCGTCCCAGTTGCGTTCGCTGAGCGCCGCCATCCTGTCCGACGTGATGGACAGCCTCGGTCTGCGTGGCCAGGCCATGAAGCCTTTCGTGCGCCCGCTCGACGATGAAGCGATCCTGGTGGGGCGAGCGCGCACCGGTCTGTACATGCCCACCTACGCGCTGCGCGAGGGCGAAAACCCCTACGAGGTGGAGATCGCATTGGTGGACGACCTCCAGCCGGGTGAAGTGGTGGTACTGGCCTGCAACGGCCCCACCGAGCGCATCGCTCCGTGGGGGGAACTGCTTTCGACGGCATCAATGGCGCGCAAGGCGGCCGGGTGCGTCACGGACGGCCTGGTGCGCGATGTGCGTCAGATCCGTGCCATGGGTTTTGCCGTTTTCACGGGTGGCATCGGGCCGCTGGATACCAAGGGCCGTGCCCGTATGGTCGACCGCGATGTGCGAGTCGAATGCGGCGGCGTTTTGATCGACCCGGGCGACATGGTCTTCGGCGATGTGGATGGTGTTGTCGTCATTCCCCGGGCGCACGAACGCCAGGTGCTGGCCAAGGCGATCGAGAAAGTGAGCGGCGAAAACCATACCCGGGACGCCCTGCGCACCGGTGAGCCGTTGGCCTCGGTGTTCAAGCGCTTCGGCATCCTGTAGCAGCGCCGTGGACCGTGCGGTGGATCTGTTCGCGGCTGCCAGTATGGTGCTGCCCGGCGGGGTTTGCGCGTCCGCGCGCGCCAATGCTGCCATCGGCCACCCGTTCTTTGTCTCGCGCGGCGACGGTGCCTATCTGTTCGACCTGGAGGGCAAACCCTACCTGGACATGTGCACGTCCCATGGGGCTTCCCTGCTGGGACACAAACACCCGCGCATCACGGCTGCGGTGCGGACGGCGCTGGACCTGGGCGTGTTGTGCGCGTGCGAGACCGCCCACCAGACGCGCCTGGCCGAGCGCCTTCGCGACCTGGTCCCGTGCGCGGAAATGTCCCGTTTTGCCGGCTCGGGAACCGAGACCGTCATGCACGGCCTGCGGCTGGCGCGCACGGTCACCGGGCGACGCCGATTCATCAAGTTCGAAGGGCATTTCCATGGCTACGCCGATGCTCTGAACTACAGCGTCATGCCGCCGCCGGACCTTGCCGGCCCGGCTGGGCATCCGCTCCCGTACCCGGAATCGGCCGGTATGCCGGAGCACAACCAGGCCGACGTGATCGTCGTGCCCTTCAACGATCCGCAGGCCTTGCGCGCGGCGTTCGCGCGTCACGGGAGGGAGGTGGCGGCGCTGCTGATGGAGCCGGTGAACTACGACCAGGGCTGCATCGAGCCGGAACCGGGCTTCGCACAATTGTGCCGCGACCTGTGCGACACGTATGGGGCCCTGTTGTTCTTCGATGAGGTGCTGACCGCATTTCGCGTCGCCGTTGGCGGAGCCCAGCAGTACCTGGGTGTCACGCCCGACCTGTGCGTGTTGGGCAAGGCATTCGGCGCCGGCATGCCGATCAGCGCATTGGTAGGCAAGCGCGACGTGATGCGCCATCTGAAGCCCTTGGGGCCGAGCCAGATGAGTGGCACCTACCTGGCGCATCTGACGGGCGTGATGGCTGCGCTCGCGGCATTGGACGAATATGCGGCGCCGGGTTTTCATCCGCGCCTGTTCGACGTAGCCGGCCACTTCTACCGGGGATTCGCGCAGCGGGTGGTCGACACTGGCGCCATCGTGCGCCTGCAACACCTCGGACCGCGCTTCGGCTTGTATTTTGGCGTCCGCACGCCGGTGGCCAACTACCGTCAGGCAGCCTGCCGAGATCTGGCCGCCGAGATGGTTTTCCTGCGGGGCTGTTTCGCGCATGGTGTCTATTTCCAGCCGTCCGCGCACCACGGTTTCTCGAGTCAGCACACCATGGCCGACATGGACCTGGCGCTTGATGCGGTGGGCCACGCCTTAAGCGACGTACGCGATTTCCGGGCCAGGGGTCATTGACCGATGCCACTTGTTTCGCGCCATGAAACAAGCGGGGGTCGGCGCCGCGCGACCCTTGACTATGATTGAAAACATGAGAATCGCATTGATCCACATCGGGCAAGAGACCAACGACTTCAACCCATTGCCGACCACGCTGCGCGATTACCAGTCGTTCGGCATCGTCGAGGGCCAGGCAATCATCGAAACATTCAAGGGTGTGGGCGAGATCGGTGGGTACCTCGATGCCATCGCGCGCTCGGGCCGCCCGATTGAGACGGTGCCAATCATCCGCGGCTGGGCGGTTGCCGGCGGGCGGATCGACCGCGAGTCGTACGAGTTTTTTGATCGCAAGATCCGCCAGGGCCTGCAGGCGGCCGGTCGGCTGGATGCATTGGCGCTGCAACTGCATGGCGCCTGCGCGGCGGAGGGCATCGATGATGTCGAAGGTGCGCAGCTGGAAGCCTGCCGGTCGGTGCTGGGGCCGGACGTTCCGATTGTGCTGGGGCTCGACCACCACGGCAACGTCACGCAGAAGATGGTGGACCTCAGCACGGCCATCGTGGGCCATCGAACCCAGCCACACGACCCGTACGACACCGGGCGCATCGGCGCCGAACTGCTGGTCAAGATCCTTTTTGGCGGCGCGAAACCCGTGATGGCCTGGCGCAAGTTGCCATTGCTGTCACATCAGGAGCAATTCCTCACCGACCGTGGGCCCATGAAAAAGTGGTTCGACCGCGCGCGCGTGCTGGAAGCCGAGCGCGGCCTGCTACAGGCCTCCAACTACCCGATGCAGCCCTGGCTGGATGTGGCCGAGGCCGGCTGGTCCACCGTGGTGGTGA
>JAYVRP010000855.1:0-3972 GCA_043776215.1 Rhodoferax sp.
CTTGATGCCGCCATCGACTTCGAGCCGGATGTCCTTGCCACACGCCGCAATGCGCCGGCGAACGTCTTGGATCTTGCGCAGTGCGGAGTCGAGAAAGCTCTGTCCACCAAAACCGGGGTTGACACTCATGGTCAGCACCAGATCAATATCGTCGATGACCCAGTCGAGCACGTCCAGCGGCTGTGCCGGGTTAAAGACCAGCCCGGCCTGGCAACCCGCCGCCTTGATGGCCTGGATGCTGCGGTGCACATGACCGCTGGCATCCGGATGAAAACTGATCAGGTCCGCGCCCGCCCGGGCAAAAGCCGCCGCCAGTGCATCCACCGGCTGCACCATCAAATGCACATCGATTGGTACCGGGTTGCCATCCACCGTGCGGGCATAGGCCTTGAGGGCCGAACACACCATGGGGCCGAACGTGAGGTTGGGCACGTAGTGGTTGTCCATCACGTCAAAGTGGATCCAGTCTGCGCCGGCAGCCACCACGTTGCGGACCTCCTCGCCAAGACGCGCGAAATCAGCGGCAAGCAGTGAAGGGGCAATGCGATAGATCATGGCAGCAGGGTCTTGGGGTGGGCAATAGGCGCAAGGGGCATTTTCGCAGGTAGCATCGCGGCATGGCCAAGTACCAGTTTCGCGTTGATGTTGTTCCCCGATTCCTGCCCGACCAGTCGGCACCGGCGCAGTCGCATTTTGTCTTTTCCTACACCATCACCATCACCAATACCGGCGAAGTGGCAGCGCAACTGATTTCACGCACCTGGAATGTCAACGACGCCACGGGACACACCGAAAAGGTGAGAGGTCTGGGCGTGGTCGGACACCAACCGCTGTTGCAGCCCGGCGAGAAATTCGAATACACCAGCGGCACCCGACTGCGCACACCCACCGGCACCATGCATGGCAGCTTCTTTTGCGTGGCAGAGGACGGCGAGAAGTTCGACACCGACGTGCCGATGTTCGTGCTCGACGCACTGAGCGAGGGTGGCGGATCCCGCACACTGCATTGACCCCCGGACAAGTCCCGGATGCGTGATCTGCCTGCCCTGCTGAACACGCTGGACGCCGACGCAAGCCTGGTCGAGCGCCACCTGTGGCTGCTGGACCTGCTTCAATGGATTCGCGGTGACAGCCAATCGGTGGCGGCAAGCGTGGCACGCACCGGGCTGCTGCTGGATGCCCTGCAGGCCGACCCGGACAAGGCGTTGCGCCTGCGGCGCTGGTGGCAGGCGCTGAACCAGAGCCTCGATCTGGCGGTGCTGCTGTCCGATTTCGGGTTCTCGTCGCGCAGTGCCTTCGTGAGCGAATTCGCCGAGCGCCTGCGCCAGAAGCTGTTGCCGGCCACGCCCGAGACCGCCGACGCTGCTGAATTGTTCTCCCTGGTCCTTAGTCATGATGGCGACGCCCGGTGGATGCTGGCCCTGGAGCCCGACATGCTCGCGCGGATCGGTGGCGCCCTGCGGGCACCAGAGGAGCCATTGGGCAATGAGGCCTCCACAGCGATGTCCTGGCGCGACACATTACTCGAAGCCATCACGATATGCACCAGCCAGGTCCGGGCCACCGGGTTCGCCTCCGAGTTGCGGCTGCGCATGAGTGCCCCGGCCCGTGAAACCGCGCCCTTCCACTCCCTTGCCTCCGATGTCGACCAGTTGCGTGCCTGCATCCGCCACGCGGGTGCCATCCCGCTTGACCCGCTGACACCGGCCGGCGTCGAACTCGAGGCGGCGCTGCAGCAGTTGCGTACGCAACTCGAAGCCTGCCGGGCTGCCGCTGCGTCGGTGTACGCCCACCTGGACGAACACGGCGTATCGGTCAGCCTGGTGTTCCGCATCCGCCAATTGCGCGAGCGCATCCTGCGCATTCGTGCCCTGCTCGACTGCCTGGCCGACAAGCATCCGGCCCAAAGAGTGGTGCGCCTGCTGGCCCACATGGTCTTGGTGGGGCAGGACCGGCGCAGCCTGCGCTCGCTGGTGGCCTCCAACTCCTCCTTGCTGGCTGCCAAAGTGACCGAGCGCAGCTCCGAAGCAGGCGAGCACTACATCACCCGCGACCGCAACGAATACCACACCATGCTGGGTCAAGCCGCCGGTGGAGGCGCCTTGACCGCCGTCACGACGTGGCTGAAATTTGCCGTTATGGCGCTTGGCTTGTCGGCGTTCTGGAACGGGTTCTGGTCGAGCATGGTGTACGCCGGCAGCTTTGTCGTGATCCAGCTATTGCATTTCACCCTGGCCACAAAGCAACCCGCCATGACGGCGCCCGCAATGGCGGCCAAGCTCAAGGATCTCGAAGCCCCGGATTCACTGCCTGCTTTCGTGGATGAAGTGACCCACCTGGTGCGTTCGCAGGCTGCTGCGGTGTTGGGCAACGTCGGTATCGTGGTGCCGACCGTGTTGCTGCTTGCGGCGGCGTTGCAGCAGATCACCGGTTCGCCGCTGCTGGATGCCGCAGGCGCCGCGCATGTGCTGCATTCACTCGACTTGCGGGGGCCGAGTGCGCTGTTTGCGGCAGTCACCGGGGTGCTGCTGTTTGCGTCGAGCATCATCGCCGGGTGGGTCGAGAACTGGTTCGTGTTCTACCGGCTGGATTCCGCCTTGCGTTACAACCCCGCATTCACCCGCCGCCTGGGTGCACAACGCGCTGATCGCTGGGCCCGTTTCCTGCGCAACAACGTGTCCGGGTTTGCCTCCAACATCTCGCTCGGATTCATGCTCGGCATGGTTCCGGCATTTGCCGGCTTTCTGGGCGTGGGCCTGGAACTGCGCCATGTGACCCTCTCGGCCGGCCAACTGGCCGCCGCCTGTGCCGCGATCGGATGGGATGTGGTGCGCGAACCCGCGTTGTGGTGGTGCGTGGCAGCTATCCCCGGCATCGGCGCGTTGAACCTGGGAGTGAGTTTCTATTGCGCATTCCGGCTGGCGCTGCTGTCCCACAGTGTGGGCGCGCTGGACCGTGCCCGCATCCGTGCCGCCATCTGGGGGCGGCTGCGGCACAAGCCTCTGGAGTTCCTGTGGCCCACGGCGCAGATGGTGCGGGCGGCAGCTCCAAAGCCATGACCAGGAGTACACCCTCATGGGCGAGTTCGACCTGATTGCCCGCTTCTTTGGCAGGCCGGTGCGCAACGCCGTGCTGGGTGTGGGTGACGACTGCGCATTGCTTCAGCCACGCGCCGGATGGCAGATCGCGGTGTCCTGCGACATGCTGGTCGAGGGTCGGCATTTTCTGGAAGGTGCCGATCCGTTCGCGCTTGGTCACAAGGCGCTGGCGGTCAACCTGAGCGACCTGGCCGCCTGCGGCGCCACGCCGATCGCCTTCACGCTGGCGCTGGCCCTGCCGCGCGCCGATGAAGGCTGGCTGGAGCCGTTTTCGCGCGGGCTGCTGGCGCTGGCAGATACACACCAATGCGAACTCGTCGGCGGCGACACCACCCAGGGGCCGCTGAACATCTGCATCACGGTGATCGGTGAGGTTCCGGTCCTGCAGGGGCGCAGCCAGGCGCTGCTGCGCTCGGGCGCCCGCGCTGGCGACGACATCTACGCCAGTGGCACGCTCGGGGATGCGCGCCTGGCACTGGAGGCGCTGCGTGGCCATGTCACATTGCCGGCTCACGAACTCGCCGCAGCGTGCCTGCGCATGAACATGCCAACGCCGCGCGTGGCGCTGGGAATGGCGCTGCGCGGCATCGCAACAGCCGCGATCGATCTCAGCGACGGCCTGCTGGGCGACCTGGGCCACATCCTGCAAGCTTCTCACGTCGGCGCCCGCATCGACACGGCCGCCGCGGCTGGAATGTTGGCCCACGGACGCTACCCGGCCCACCGCGCCCTCGATGCCTCGACCCGGCTGATGTGTGTTCTGTCTGGTGGTGACGACTATGAACTGGCCTTCACGGCGCCGCCGCAAGCACGTGTGCTGGTGCAAGGCGCCGCGCGCTCCAGTGCAACCCCGGTCACGCGTATCGGCGTGGTC
>JAYVRP010000856.1:0-3972 GCA_043776215.1 Rhodoferax sp.
GGGGACGCCGGTGGCCAACTGGTGTGCAGTGGCACACCGGAGGACGTGAAAGCCCACCCCACCTCCCACACCGGCCTGGCGCTGCGCGACTACGACAGCACGCTGGGCCTGGGCGCGCTGAGTGTTGAAGAAGGCCGGCCGCTGCAACTCATTGCCAAGGCCAGGCGCGACGCGGCACGGGCAGCGGCGGGGCAAGACATCCGCATCGTCAACGCCCGCGAGCACAATTTGAAAGGCCTGAGCGTCAATATTCCGCGTGGCAAGTTCAATGTGGTGACCGGCGTGTCGGGCTCGGGCAAGTCCACCTTGGCCTTTGACATCTTGTTCAACGAAGGCCAGCGCCGCTACCTGGAGTCGCTCAATGCCTACGCCCGCAGCATCGTGCAGCCGGCCGGCCGGCCGGAGGTGGACGCGGTCTATGGCATTCCGCCCACGGTGGCGATCGAGCAGCGCCTGTCGCGCGGCGGACGCAAGTCCACGGTGGGAACGGCCACCGAGGTCTGGCATTTCCTGCGCCTGCTGTATGTCAAGCTGGGTGTGCAGCATTGCACCCATGACGGTGCCGCCGTGGCCCCGCAGACGCTGGACAGCATCGTCGCGCAGCTGATGCGCGGCTTCCGTGGCCAGCACGTCGGTCTGCTGGCGCCGCTGGTGATGAACCGCAAGGGGGTGTACACCGAACTGGCCGATTGGGCGCGGCCGCGTGGCTTCACGCACCTGCGTGTGGACGGCAACTTCCTGCCGACCACGGGTTTTCCACGCATCGACCGATTCAAGGAGCACACCATCGAGCTGCCGGTGATGAGCCTGGATGTGGGGCCCGACCATGAAGCGTCCTTGCGCGAAGCGCTGGCCAGCGCGCTTGATCATGGCAAGGGTGTGGTACACGTACTGAGCGGCCTGAACGGCTTGCGCGCGGCCATGATGGCAGGGTCGCCGACGGCCGGTATCGGCACCTTGCAGGTGTTCTCGACCAAACGCGCCTGCCCGGTCTGCAGCACCAGCTACACCGAGCTCGATCCCCGCCTGTTCTCCTACAACAGCAAACACGGCTGGTGCCCCGAGTGTGTCGGCACCGGCGTACGCCTGACCAGGGAGCAGCGCAAGGCGCTCGACGATTCGGTGCGTGACGACGACCATGGCGGGCGCGAGCAGACCTTTGCCGAGGTCGAGGTGGACGACCTCGCGCTCGATGCGTGCACGGCTTGTCTGGGCACACGCCTCAACACCACGGCGCGCGCCGTGCTTTTTGGTGTGCAGGCCCATGCCGTCGCCGATGGTGCCGCACCGATGGAGGGGATCGCCATCACCGAGCTGGCCCGCCTGAGCGTGAGCGACATCCGCAAGTGGGTGGAGACCCTCCAGGTGGCAGGCCGCATGAGCCAGCGTGAGACCGATATCGCTCGCGACCTGGTGCCCGAGATCCGCAGCCGACTGCTGTTTCTGGAGGAGGTCGGGCTTGGCTACCTGACACTGGACCGCGGCGCCCCCACGCTCAGTGGCGGTGAGGCGCAACGGATCCGGCTGGCAGCGCAACTCGGCAGCAATCTGCAGGGCGTGTGTTACGTGCTCGACGAACCCACCATCGGCCTGCACGCGCGCGACAACAAGATTTTGCTTTCCGCACTAAAGAGCTTGAGCGACAAGGGCAACACGCTGGTGGTGGTGGAACACGACGAAGACACCATCCGCCATGCCGACCACATCATCGATATCGGCCCTGGCGCCGGCAAGCGTGGCGGCTGCCTGGTGGCCGAGGGCACGCTGGCCAATGTGATGCAGACCGAGGCATCGCAGACCGGGCGTTACCTCCTGCATGCCATGAAACACCCGGTGCAGTTGCGGCGCGTCATGACCGAACCAGGGCTGCCGAAGTTGGTGGTGCGCAACGCCCGGATGCACAACCTGCAGGACGTCTCGTTGGGCGTGCCGCTTGGGCGGCTGGTGGCGGTGACCGGTGTCAGTGGCTCGGGCAAATCCACGCTGGCCCGCGACGTCTTGCTGGCCAATGTGCAAGTGGCCGTGGCACGGCGCAGCACCCGCGCCGGTCGTGATGCGCTCGACGCCGGCGAGAAGATCGCCTGGGTGGGCTGTGACGGGGTCACGGGGTATGAGCCGATCGACCGGGTGCTGGAGGTGGACCAAACGCCGATCGGCAAGACACCCCGCAGTTGCCCAGCCACGTACATTGGTTTCTGGGACGCCATTCGCAAGCTGTTTGCCGATACGCTGGAGGCCCGGGCGCGCGGTTATGCGTCCAACCGTTTCAGCTTCAATACCGGCGAGGGCCGCTGCCCCGGGTGCGAGGGCAAGGGCATTCGCACGGTCGCCATGAGTTTTCTGCCGGATGTAAAGGTGTTGTGCGAAACCTGCCGCGGCACCCGGTTCAATCCCGAGACGCTGGCAGTGAGCTGGCGTGGCAGGAACATTGGCGAGATCCTGCAGATGGAAGTGGACGATGCGGTCGATTTTTTCTCTGCCATGCCGAATATCTGCCATCCACTGCAGTTGCTCAAGGACGTGGGCCTGGGTTACCTGACGCTGGGCCAGCCCTCACCCACGCTCAGTGGCGGGGAGGCGCAACGCATCAAGCTCGTGACCGAGCTGAGCAAGGTGCGCGACGACATCACGCGGCGCGGCCAGAAACCGCCGCACACGCTGTACGTGCTCGACGAACCCACGGTCGGCCTGCACATGGCCGACGTTGAAAAACTGATCCGCGTGTTGCACCGGCTGGTGGATGGTGGGCACAGTGTGGTGGTGATCGAACACGACCTGGACGTGATTGCCGAGGCCGACTGGGTGATCGACCTCGGGCCCGAGGGCGGCGACGCCGGTGGGCGCGTGGTGGCAGCGGCCACCCCTGAGCAGGTGGTCGGGCTGGGCACACACACGGGTGTTGCATTGGCGGCGGTGCTGGCGCGCTGAACCGGTGGCTCAGAGCTGGCGGGCGCAGCGGAAAGATTCTCAAGCCCTCAGGCCAGCGTGATGGTTTGCTCGCGCGGGTTGACGTGCAGGGCGTACTCACGCAATAAGTTGTTGCCGAGGGTGCCAACGGCGCCAAGGGACCGCCGTTGCAGAGCCAGGTCCTTCACACGCCATTGAACCTGCAAGTGGCGAGTCGCCAGCAGCAGTGGCTGGGTCACGATCTGTCCGATGGGCTCGCTGGAAAAGGAGGTGTCCACGTTGCACATGGGCGCGCCGGTGTCCAGCAGCAGATGGACGGGCTGCCCGTCCAGGTGAGCGGAAATGACCGGCAGGCGTTGTACGACGACGAAGGGGAATACAAACGGTACGCCGGGGACTGCCGCTGGCGGTAGTGGGCTGCCGCTGAGCTGAAGCAGACGAGTTCGATAGTCCAGCACGAAGTGGTACTGCGCCAGAAAACTCCAGCCCAGCACGACGTCGAACGCAGTTCCGACCTGCGCGGAGATGGATTCGATCCTTTCGCCTGTCACTTCGACTTCCACCGGCCCGGTGGCGAGGCTACCCAACGCCAGTTGTTCCAGCTGCCCACGCAGGATCGCCATACGCTGACCGTCCAGGCCCTGGGCAAAAGCCCCGCGAACTGGCGACAAGTCCACGCCCAAGCGTTTTGCGAGCCGGGTCGAAATTCGCACCGCCGCTGCGCTGCCAGTGTCTACAAGAGCTTGGGCCGCCTGGCCTTGAACCAGCACGGGGGCGAACACCAGTGGGTAGGTTGACAAGTAGACGGGAATCCGGTGGACAGATGGCTCGTCGATGGAGTTGTGTATGCGAAGCGTGCACGCCGTTGTGACAGTAGCGGCAAGACTGCCTGAGAGCAAGGCGCGACGTAAACGAAAGAGGTTGAACTCCGTCAAATCCATGCCTTTAATGTAGGCCAAGGCAGGGCGCAGCGATGGGTCAAAATCCAGCCCATGGAAACCTACTTCAACCACCTGCACGCCCTGCACCAGGGCAAGATGGAAATGTTTCGCGGGCAACTGGTGC
>JAYVRP010000857.1:0-3969 GCA_043776215.1 Rhodoferax sp.
TCGCTGAACAATGAGGACGAAGCGATTGCCCGGGTAGCCACGCGCGTGCGCCAAGGTGGTCACTCCATACCGCCCGATGTCATTCGCCGCCGCTTTGTCAGTGGCTTGCGAAATTTTCAGACTACCTATCGAACCCTTGTCGACCAGTGGCAGTGGTTTGACAATAGCCGGCGCCCCGCGCGGCTGATAGAAGAAGGAGTCAACCGATGAGTGATTCAATGCCGTCCAAACTGCCCGACAGCGACATGCAGGGCTCCTACCAAGCGCTGTTGCGCGCCGCGCTGCGCGCGGGGGATGTTGCACGGCAAACCAACACGCCGCTGGTGCTGATGCGTGATGGCGTGCTGGTGGAGGAAGATGCGAATTCCGCAGCTGCCATCGCTGACGAACAACACATCAGGGCGCTGCTGCAAGCAGACGTTTGACCTTGGAAGACCAGCACACCGACCGCAAGTCCCTGCGCACCGTCATCGGCAAGTCGGCCGATTGGCAGGCGCTGGCGCAGGATTGCGTGTGTTTTGCCAACGGTGCGGGTGGCCGCCTGCTGATTGGCATCGAGGATCGGGAACGCTTGCCGCCTGTAGGTCAGACTGTGTCGCCAGAGGTGCTGGACCGCATCCGCAAACGCGTAGGCGAACTCACCGTCAACGTGCAGGCGCTGCCCAGCCTGCAGCGCGCGGCCAATGGGGGCGAATACATTGCGCTGGTGATCGAGCGTGCGCCCGGTGTGGCGTCCACGCGGGATGGTCGTTACTTTTTGCGCGTTGGCGACACCTGCCAGCCTGTGCTGGGTGACGATGTATTGCGCCTGGCCAACGAGCGCCCGGGCCGCCCCTGGGAGGCCATGGACAGCGGCGTGCCACGCGGTGCTGCGGACGCCGGCAAGCTGGCCCGCTTCGTGGCGGGCATTCGTGCTTCCAGCCGGGTCAAGGAGTCGGTCCGGGAGAAGAGCGATGCCGAGCTGTTGGCCCATTACGGCCTGGCGGCGGGCAGCAGCTTCACCCGCCTGGGTGTGCTGCTGCTGGGTGCCACGGCCGACCGCCGCGCGCTGGGCACCGCGCCGCTGGTGCAGGCCATCAAGTACGACGAGCAGGGCCAGAAGATCAACAAGTGGGTGTGGGACGACTGCGAGTTGTCCCCGGTCGAGCTGGTCGATGCGATCTGGCGCGAGCTGCCCGATTTTCGCGAGAGTTACGAGGTGGCCGAGGGGCTGTACCGGCGCAGCGTGCCAGCCTATGACGAGAAAGTGGTGCGCGAGTTGCTGGTCAATGCGCTGGTGCACCGGCCCTACACGCAGCAAGGCGACATCTACCTCAACCTGCATCCCGAGCGGCTCGAAGTGGTCAACCCCGGCCGCCTGCCTTTGGGCGTGACGCCGCGCAACATGCTGCACGCCAGCCGCCGCCGCAATGAAGCGCTGGCACGCGTGTTTCATGATCTGGGCCTGATGGAGCGCGAAGGCAGCGGCTTCGATCTGATCTACGACCGCCTGTTGTCGCAAGGTCGCCCGGCGCCGGTGACGGAGGAGGGAACCGATTGGGTCCGGGTGACGATCCAGCGGCGCATCGCCAAGCCAGCAGTGATGCGGCTGGTTTCCGAGGCGGATGCCCGGTTTCAGCTGACGCAGCGCGAGCGCATCACGCTGGGTGTGCTGGCGCAGACCGAGGGCATGACGGCACGGAACCTTGGCGCGGTCCTGGAGACCGATGGAGGTGGTGATCTGGCGGTATGGCTGGGCAGGCTGTTGGACTACGCGCTGGTGCAGACGACGGGCAAGACTTCGGGCATGCGCTACTTCGTGACGCCGGATTGGTTGCGGGTGGTACAACTGGACCACCAAACAACACTCAGCCGCATCACCCCGCATCGTCTGCGCGCGCTGATTCTGGAGGATCTTGCACGGTATTCGCAGTCATCGAGTTCCGACATCAACCGCCGTATTGGCGGCGAGATTTCCTCGAAGACGCTCAAACGTGCCATTGACGAGTTGGTGGCCACCGGCCAAGTCGTTTTTGAGGGGGAGAAGCGCTGGCGACGCTACCGGCTTAGTGACGCGGCTTCTCATGGACAAAGTGCGTAGAGTTTTCGTGATGGTGATTGCCATTGAGCCAAGCCAATGTCGCAACCCTATGATTTTTAACAATCTTTCTAAAGGACAGTGTTTGGTTGTGTCCATGATGACGCGCCAATTTGTCCATTAGAACCCGCCCATGGCCTACACCGACATCCACAGCGAAGACCGTCTGGTGCAGGCCACCTTTGCCACGCACCTCGAGCAGGTGCTGGGCTGGGACAGCGTGCTCGCCTGGAACCAGGAAAGCTTCGGCCCCACCGGCACGCTGGGCCGCGCCAGCGAGCGCGAGGTGGTGCTGGTGCGCGACCTGCGCGCCGCGCTGGTGCGGCTCAATCCGCAGTTGCCTTCATCGGCGATCGAAGAGGCCATCACCCGGCTTACGCAGCACGACTATTCCCGCTCGCTGGTGCAGCACAACCAGGCCTTCTTCACGCTGATCCGCGACGGCGTGCCGGTCAGCTACCGGGATGCCCAGGGCCAGCTGCGCCACGGGCAGGCCAGGGTGATCGACTTTCGCACCCCCGCCAACAACCGCTTTCTGGCCGTGCGCGAGATCAAGATCACCGGCCTGCGCACGCCCAACTACAACCGCCGTGCCGATCTGGTGTGTTTTGTCAACGGGCTGCCCCTGGTGTTCATCGAACTCAAGGCGGTGTACAAGAACATCCGGGCCGGGTTCGACGGCAACCTGCGCGACTACCTGGACGAAAACGTCATCGCCCATGCCTTCCACCACAACGCGTTCCTGATCGTGAGTAATGGCGACAACGCGCGTTTTGGCTCGATCACCAGCACCTGGGAGCACTTCGGCGAATGGAAGCGCCTGCACGAGCACGACAAGGGCAGCGTGGCCGCCGAAGTCCTGCTCAACGGCATGCTGGCCAAGGACCGCCTGCTGGACATCGTGGAAAACTTCATCCTGTTCGACAGCTCCAAGGCCGGCGCCGTGCGCAAGATCGTGGCGCGCAACCACCAGATGCTGGGTGTCAACCAGGCCGTGGCCGCCGTGCGGCGCCAGGAGGCGCTGAAGCAGGCGTTCCCCACCGGCAAGCGCCTCAGCTACCGCACGATCGAGTTGCCCCTGCCCGCGACGGCACCCGCCAACGACGCGTTGCCGCCGTACCCGCTGGCTGCCGAAGCCATGGCGCCGTACCCGCTGGAGCGGCAGGTGCTGGAAATCGTCGAACGCGCCCACCCCGATCTGGGCCGGTTGGGGGTGGTGTGGCATACACAGGGCAGCGGCAAGTCGTACTCGATGGCCTTTTTTGCCGAGAAGGTGCGCCGCACCATCCCGGGCAACTTCACCTTCGTGCTGATGACCGACCGGGACGACCTCGACAGCCAGATCTACAAGACCTTTGTCGGCTGCGGCGTGGCCGACGCGCAGACGCCGCGCGCCGGCTCCGGCCGCGAGCTGGAGCAGTTGCTCAAGGCCAACCACCGCTATGTGTTCAGCCTGATCCACAAGTTCAACCAGGACGTGCGGCCCGGCGAACCCTACAGCGAGCGCGACGACATCATCGTCATCTCGGACGAAGCCCACCGCAGCCAGTCCGGCAAACTCGCGCGCAACATGCGCCTGGCGCTGCCCAACGCGGCCTTCATCGGCTTCACCGGCACACCGCTGTTCAAGCACGACGAGCTCACCAAACGCATCTTCGGCGACTACGTCTCGCGGTACGACTTCAAGCGCAGCGAGGAAGACGGCGCCACCGTCAAGCTGGTGTACGAGAACCGGGGCGAAAAGCTCGGCCTGGCCACGCTGGACCTGAACGACAAGATCATCGACGCCATCGACGCCGCCGACCTCGACCCCGACCAGGCCTCCCTGCTGGAAAAGCTGCTGGGCAAGGACTACGAGGTCATCACCGCCGACGAACGCCTGAAGAAGGTGG
>JAYVRP010000858.1:0-14143 GCA_043776215.1 Rhodoferax sp.
TTCATGGCTTGTTGCCGCACTACAGCGCACCGAACCGTTCGGCCCTGTCCCGCCATGCGTACACGCTGCATGCGACCGATGCCAGGGCCACGTACTCAACCCGCAACTGGCTGCAGCGCGGCGACACCCTTCCGGTGCGCGGATTCGTCTGATCGTCGCGGCTCCGCATGGGGGGGTGCGCTCTACAATCCTCCCCCCGAGAAAGCGCATTCGGCAGGCGCTCGCAGCCCTGCTGGCCCCAGCAGGAGATTGACCATGGCAGAACACGCACCCAGCCCTGACGAGAAGCGCACGCAGTTGCGAAAAGCCGCGCTCGAGTACCACGAGTTCCCCACCCCGGGCAAGATCGCGATCGCCGCCACCAAGCAGTTAATCAACCAACATGACCTCGCCCTGGCGTATTCCCCGGGCGTCGCGGCACCATGCGAAGAAATTGTGAAGGACCCCAACAACGCATTCAAGTACACCAGCCGGGGCAACCTGGTCGCGGTGATCACCAACGGCACCGCCGTGCTGGGTCTGGGCGATATCGGGCCATTGGCCGCCAAGCCGGTGATGGAGGGCAAGGCCGTCCTGTTCAAGAAATTCGCCGGCATCGACGTGTTTGACATCGAGATCAACGAGAAACACGACCTTGACAAACTGGTGGACATCATTGCCTCGCTGGAGCCGACCTTTGGCGGGATCAATCTGGAAGATATCAAAGCACCCGATTGCTTCTACGTCGAGCGCAAACTGCGTGACCGCATGAAGATCCCGGTGTTCCATGACGACCAGCATGGCACCGCCATCGTCGTGGGAGCCGCCCTACTCAACGGCCTCAAGATCGTTGGAAAAGACCCGAAAAAGGTCAAGCTGGTCACTTCCGGTGCAGGCGCCGCCGCGCTGGCGTGCCTGGGCTTGCTGGTGAAGTTGGGAATGCCGCGCGAGAACATCTTTGTTACCGACCTCGCTGGCGTGGTGTTTGAGGGCCGCACCGAGCTCATGGACGACGACAAGGCGGTGTTCGCCCAGAAGACATCGGCCCGGACGCTGGGCGAGATCATCGACGGAGCGGACATCTTTCTGGGCCTGTCCGCGGGCGGCGTGCTCAAGGCCGACATGGTGCGCAAGATGGCGGCGCAACCGCTGATCTTTGCGCTGGCCAACCCGACGCCGGAGATCCTTCCGGAGGAGGTCCGGGCTGTGCGGGATGACGCGATCATGGCCACCGGGCGGACCGACTATCCGAATCAGGTGAACAATGTTCTGTGTTTTCCGTACATCTTTCGCGGTGCCCTGGACGCCGGTGCCTCGACCATCACCCTGGAGATGGAAATAGCTGCTGTGCACGCGATTGCCGAGCTTGCGCAAGCCGAGCAAAGCGAAGTGGTCGCAGCCGCCTATGCCGGACAACAGCTGGCGTTTGGCCCGGAGTATCTGATCCCCAAGCCATTCGATCCCCGCTTGATGATGAAGATCGCACCGGCGGTGGCCAAAGCGGCTGCCGACAGTGGCGTGGCACTGCGTCCGATCGCGGACATGGCTGCCTACCGCGAGCGCTTGCAGAGTTTTGTCTATGCCTCCGGCACCGCGATGCGACCGATATTCGCGGCTGCCAAGACCGCATTGCACAAACGTGTCGCGTACTGCGAAGGCGAGGAGGAGCGCGTGCTTCGGGCGTGCCAGATCGTAGTCGACGAGCGTCTGGCACGCCCGACCCTGATTGGCAGGCCGCTGGTGATCGCGCAACGTATCGCGAAATTCGGCCTGCGCCTGCGCCAGGACATGGACTACGACGTCGTCAATGTAGAACAGGATTCACGCTACCGTGACTTCTGGCAAACCTACCACCGGATGACCGAGCGCCAGGGCACCACCGTGCAGATGGCCAAGATCGAGATGCGCAGGCGCCTCACACTGATCGGGGCCATGCTCCTGCACAAGGGGGACGTCGATGGCATGATTTGTGGCACCTGGGGCACCACAGCCATGCACCTGACCTACATCGATCAGGTAATCGGCAAGCGCCAGGGCGGAAGCCCGGGCACGCCGCTGGACGTGCCGGTTTATGCGTGCATGAACGGGCTTCTGCTGCCAGACCGTCAGGTGTTCCTGGTCGACACCCACGTCAACTACGATCCGAGCGCCGAGGAGTTGACGGAAATCACCGTGATGGCCGCTGAGGAAATGATGCGTTTCGGCATCCGTCCAAAAGTCGCGTTGCTTTCGCACTCCAACTTTGGCAGCAGTAATCTTCCCAGCGCGCGGAAAATGCGTCGCACCCTGGAATTGCTTCGGCTGGAAGCCCCTTGGCTGGAAGTCGACGGTGAGATGCATGGCGATGTGGCACTGGACGGTGCCGCCAGGGCCACCCAGATGCCCAATAGCACCCTGCATGGCAACGCGAACTTGTTGGTTTTGCCCAACATTGACGCCGCCAATATTGCCTACAACCTGCTCAAGACGGCGGCTGGCGGCAACATTGCCATTGGCCCGGTACTGCTGGGGGCCGCGCGTCCGGTGCATATTCTGACCGCCAGCACCACTGTCCGACGTATTGTCAACATGACCGCACTGACCGTCGCCGACGCAAATGCTAGCCGTTGAAGGAATTCGCGACAGCAAGCACTGACTTCAATCAATGCCTATGCGTGGTATCGTGCCCAAATTGTGTGCAAACACTTGCTTTTCCGGATAGGATCAGCGAAACTACCCCCGGTGAAATGTGCGGGTTAACCCGAAGTTTTGGAGTTGTTGCCCATGGTGAGCAGGTTGCGCATTAAGTTGGTACTCACTGGCTTCCTGCTGTTTATGACTCTGGGGCCGAGTGTCCTGCAAGCCAAGACTGCTTCCACTACCGAAAGTTCGGACACCATTGCGGTGGCCCAATTGCCGGTGCAGGGTTCCCAGACTTATGCATTGATCGCTCAAGGTGGTCCTTTTCCGTACGAAAAGGATGGTGTGGTTTTCGGTAATCGCGAGCGATTGCTGCCAATCAGCAACCGTGGTTATTACCGTGAATACACGGTCCGTACACCCGGTGTCAGCCACCGTGGTACGCGACGCATTGTGTGTGGGGGAAAGCCCAAGGCGCCTGATGCCTGTTATTACTCGGCCGATCATTATGCGAGTTTCCGCAAGATCGTCCCGTAGCCAGTTTTGTATCATTTTAGAAAGTGAAACGGGGATGGACATGCCACTTCGTCAAGAGACCGATACACCACTGCGTGGTGTGAGAACCAATATCGTTCAGTCGATCCGGGCCTTTCGCGTGCAGGATCTGCAGGATGCCGCCCAAAAGCTGGGCCAGCATTTCCTGTATGCCAACCTCGCAAACGCGCAGTCCAAACAGGATGTGCTGGACATGATTGGGCAGCAATTCACGCTTCCGGCGCACGTCGGCAAGAACTTCGATGCGTTGTATGACAGCATGACCGATCCCGTGCACAAGTCGGGGCCCCAACCAGGGTTCATCGCTGTTCTGGAGCACATTCCGGCCAACGCCAAGTTCGACAAGGAGGCGCGGGAGCAGTTGCTCGACATTTTCCGCGATGCAGCCGACTATTGGGGCGATAGAAAAATACCCTTCCGATGTTTCTATTCTTTTCTGTAGCCCGTTCTGCACACACCAGCCAAGCAGAACGGGCGAATGAGGCTAAAAACGAAGGTCAGAGCCAGGATGCCTTGTCAGGCATCTTCTTGACGACCGAGACCGGCGAGAAAATGCCGACGGACAAATTGTTGGACGTCTCGCCACTGGCATTGCGCATGAGTAGTCCGTTCAATGCGGCGTACTGGCTCGCCGCCGCCTGACCTTTTTCCGTGCCGCGCAAGGGCGGTTGCCCGCCCCAAAAAAGGCCCGTCACAGTGACGGGCCTTTTTTTCATGCCAACTGCGCCAACTCGACATACTCCCGGACCGGCACCTCCTCGGCGCGGCGCTGCACATCGAAAGCGCCCGCGTAACCGTGATCCGAGAGCCAGTGCCCCAGTGTGTGGCGCAACAACTTGCGCCGCTGTCCGAACGCAACCCGCACGATTTCGCTCAAGCGCCGCACATCCAGGTGCGCTGGTTGCGGCAATGGCACCATGCGCACCACCGCGCTGTCGACACGTGGCGGAGGATCAAAACTCCCGGGCGGTACATGCAGGATGTTTTCCATCGTGTAGCGCCATTGCAGCATGACACTCAGTCGGCCATAGGCGGAGGTCGCCGGACGCGCCACCATGCGCTCCACCACCTCTTTTTGCAGCATGAAATGCTGATCCACGACGATGGAGGCGAAGTCAAGCAGGTGAAACAGGATCGGTGTCGAGATGTTGTAGGGCAAATTGCCGACGATGCGCAACCCGGAAGATTCGTTGCCGGCCAGGCCTGGAGGCACCAAGGACGCAAAGTCCACCTTCAGCACATCGGACTCGATCACGGTCAGATCAGGGCGCTGCTTCAAACGTGCTGCAAGATCACGATCAAGCTCGATGACCAGCAGATGCCCCAGGCGCTCGACCAAGGGCTGCGTCAGCGCCGCCAGGCCAGGCCCGATCTCCACCATGCATTGACCAGGCCCGGGCGCCACCTCTCGAACAATCGAGTCGATGATGGCCGCGTCGGTCAGGAAATGCTGACCAAATCGTTTGCGGGGAAGGTGATCCCTCAACCTGCCCGGTTTCATTACCGATAGGGTCCTCTGCGCTCCGCCACCGGTTAGCCCGGCGGCGCCCGCATTTCCACGTAGGCGCGGGCGCGAAGGTCCTGCGCCCAGGTTGCGAACGCATCATCGAGTTTCTTGTCGCGCAACTGTGCACGTATGGCTTCGCGTTGCTCACGCTCGCTCAGCGTCAAGCTGCGGCGCTGCTTGACCGTGATGAGATGAACACCGAAGCGCGACACCAGTGGCTCACTGACCTGCCCCGGCGCGAGGTTGTTCATGACATCCTCAAATTCCGGAACGAGCTGGCCTGGCGCGGACCAGCCCAGGTCGCCACCTTGCGCGGCACTTCCGTCTTGCGAGTTCTCCTTGGCCAACGTGGCAAAGTCCGCCTGCCCCGCCACGATGCGCTGGCGCATTTCAAGCAGCTTTACACGCGCGACCGCCTCTGTCACCTGCGGTGTCAGGCGCAGCAGGATATGGCTGGCGAGCGTCTGTTCCACCGTCGTCGCCGGCATGCCACTGGCGCGCTTTTCCACCAGCTTGAGCACATGCACGCCGGCGCCCGAACGCACCACTGTCAATCCTCCCACCGCAAGGTCGCGGCTGGCTTCAACAAAAAGTGCAGGGTATTTGTCGGCAGGACGCAGCCCCAGTTGCCCTCCGCTGGACGCATCTGGTGCATCGGACAACAGGCGCGCCAGCGTCGAAAAGTCTTCTCCGGCGCGCGCGCGCTCCACCACCTGCTGCGCCTTCAACTGCGCTGCGGCGACCTGCGCAGCGCTGGCGCCATCGGGAAGCGCCACCAATACATGGGCGATATTGATCTCAGGTACAAGGGTCGCCAATGTCTTTTGCCGCTCCCGCAGATACTGGTCGATTTCCAACTCCGAGACACGCACCTTCTGGTTTACATCGCGCTCACGAACACGCACCAATATCAGCTGATCCCGCAACTGGTTGCGGAACTGGACGCGCTCGATTCCGTCGGCAGCAAGGCGCCGCTGCAGTTCCGCCAGGTCCAACTGGTTCTGGCGCGCTACATTTTGCTCTGCGTCATCCAACGCGGATTCATCGACCTTGATCCCCGTCTCCTTGGCCAATTGCAACTGGGCCCGGTCATTGATCAGCCGCTCCAGTGCCAACGCAGCCATTTCGCGGACTTCGGGCACCGGCTGCTGACTCTGTGCCAGTTGCCGCGCCAGGCGCTGCGTTTCCTGTCGCACCTGGTGGTTGGTGATGGGTTCGGAATTCACGATCGCCACGATGTAGTCGGCAGACTTTGGCGCAGCGCCCGCCTCTGGCGCCGCTGCGGCAGGTGCCGGCAGGCGCAATCCCTGGGCGTGGACGACAAGGACAGCGCTGCATACCAGGCTGCCAGCCAAAAAACTCAAGGCACGACGGGTCATCATGAAATCATTCGTAATTGCTGAAACGACCGGGGGAAGTGGTGGTCTCGCGAAGGTACTGGTAACGGGGAATGTTTTGCTTCAAGGTCTGAAGTGGATTGGCTCCCAGCCGCGAAAAGCCCACGAATTCAAGCTGGAACATGATGCGGCGATTGGAGGATGACGCGCCGGTTTGCAGCCGCTCCAGCACCACGCGCCCCAACCAGCAGCCACCGTCGTATTCCACGCCGATCACGGAGTCTACCAATTTGCCTTCGCGCATACTGTAATTGATGCGCCCGACGCTGTACCAGCGACCTTCGCCTTGCCCACGTCCCACGCCCAGGTCCTGACCACGGTCACCCCACAGGTCATTGATCGGCCATTGCCACCCCACGTCGATCTGCTCACTCGATTCACGCTGCAACCGGTAGGCCGCGCTCACGACACGGTAGTTCCCAGGGCTGTACCGACCGCCGACGGTCGAACGGATCGAGCGGCGGGTGTCGGCATTGAACTGCACGGTGCTGTCGAACGACCAGCGCGGATCGAGATTGACAGTCGCACCGACCAATACGTCGCTGAATCCCTTTGCGATCGGAGCTCCCCCTGGCAAGGCCACCCGCTGGTCCTTGAAGCGCAACCGTTGCGCGACGCCAAACCGGGCGGCTTCTGCACCGGTATCCGGATCGAGGAGGCGTGTGGATGCGCCCAGCGTGAGCAGATTGCCGTCGGAAATACGGTCGTTGCCGACAAACGCGTTGTCGGAATAGATGCTGGCGAAATTGAAATCGTTGGAGCCGGAATCGTAATTAGGCAGCAGGCTCTGGTCGCGGTAGGGCGTCAGGACGTAGTAGGCGCGCGGCTCCAGCGTCTGGCGAAAAGCTCGGCCGAAGAAATTGGTGTCCCGTTCAAAAACGACGCCGCTGTCCAGGCTGAACGTGGGTACCACGCGAGCGGCCGATGTCGCCCCATTGGCCAACGGGCTGTTGAACTGGTAGCTGGTCGCGTGCAGCTGCAACTTTGGCGTGATGAAGCCCGCGGGAGTCACCCACGGGCGGCTGAACTGGGCCACTGAATACGTCCGCCGGCCATTGGCCTGCCCCGTCAGCGTGCGGTCGGAATGGAATTGGGTGCTGTCGACATCCACTGAGTAATCAAAGCCGCCTACGTTGGCACGCGCATACCGCAGTGCGACTTGGGGCATTCGGTCGTAGGGCGGCACGATAGGTGCGGCAACGTCCTGCAAGGTCTGCCATTTGAGCATGCGCAAGCTGGTGGACAGGTAACCACTGGACCAGCCAAGCACCAGGTCGTTGGACAACAGGCGTTGCGTCAGCCATGGATTGACACGGGTGAAGTCGCGCCAGTAGTTGTCATCACTGACGCGATTCAACGAGAGATTGATGCCCATGACACCCACGGCTGCCAGGCCCGTGTCGAAGTTGCCGCTGTGCGAATACGCCATACCCCAGCGATTGGCAGCACGCAACTTGTCACCGGGCATGAAATTGGCACGCATTTGGCCGGAATAATTGGATTCCATGTAGCGGAATTCACCGGCAAGATCGACGCCCCGCTTGCTCATGACTGCCGGAAACAGGGTGGCATCGCGGTTTGGTGCAATGTTCCAGTAATACGGCAGGGACAGCTCCAGACCATTGAGAGTGTCCACGCCGAACGAAGGTGGGAGAAAACCGGACTTTCTGCGGTTGGTCAGGGGAAAACTGAAGGCTGGAATCGGCAGCAAGGGCACCCCCTTGAAGGTCAACAAGGCGCCTTGCGCCTGCCCTATCTCTTCTTCGTTGTCGATACTGATGCTGGCCGCCCGCAGGATCCAGTCCGGCAGCCAGTCCGGCCCGGGCAGCCGCCGGCAGGTGGTGAAAGTCGCGTTGCGGATCAGCACCCGGTCCTCGTCGATGAAGTCCACCCGTTCGGCCTCGCCATGGCCGTCGTTCCTGAGAAAATGGTAACGAGGGTTCAGAAAAAAACCTTCAAACGACTCGATCTTGAGGTCCAGAGACGGCCCCTCGTAGATATCACCTGCACGGTAGATGCTGACACTGCCACGCGCTTTGGCCAGATCTTCGGGCTGGTAGTACTCCAGCCGGTCCGCCCGGATCACGGTATCGCCTCGCCGCAGGACCGCTTGCCCCTCCACCAGTGTGTCGAGATCGGTGCGCGAGGAAATGCGTTCGCCCGACACGAAGGTTGGCAACGAGCCACGCTCGGCCGACGGAATCACTGCCCTCAGCAAGCGGCTGCTCTTGAGCACGGCCTCTGGAGCGGGCGCTTGCGCCACAGCCTGCCCTTCGACCATGGCCCCAATCAGAACCAGCCAGGGGCTTGCGATGCGCAGCAGCCCCCCTTTCCAAAAGGTGCGGTCTCTGGTGGCTGGCATGGGGTGGCGCATCTGCGGGAACAAGGTCTCAAAGTAGTAGCGCAAGGGCTGCCGCCATGGGCGGGTTTGTAGAATGGATTATCCATGAGCGCATGCCCAGCCACCCCGATCTCCGAAACTTTGCGGGGCCCTGTTGAAACCACGGTTCCAGTGACATGGGACGATCCTGGTCGATTCACGTCGTTTGCGACGTGGATCGATGGCTTGCGCGCCGAGCATGGGCTGGACCTTGAATCGCTCCGGCTCGCGTCGGCCGACGCGAGCTTCCGGCGCTACTTCCGGATCGACGGCATGGGTGGCAGCCGCATCATCATGGACGCGCCGCCCGACCAGGAAAACTGCCACCCATTCGTGCGCATCGCAGGGCTGATGTCCGAGGCTGGCTTGAACGTTCCCGAGGTCTTGGCCTGGGACCAGGCCGCCGGCTTCCTGCTGCTCAGTGACCTGGGTGGGCATACCATGATGCAGGCCTTGCAACCAGAAAATCCGCAGGCTGGCTTGAGGTATTACCTGCTGGCGATTGACGCACTGCTGGCATGGCAATTGGCCTCGAAGCCCGGCGTCTTGCCGCCCCACAACCAGAGTCTGATGCTCAGTGAGATGGAGTTGTTTCCCCAGTGGTACCTTGCTGCCGGCAAAAGCGTGGTGATGGACGACACGATGCGGGGCACCCTCGATCACGCCTTTCACCTGATTGCCCGCGAGTGCCTGGCCTGGCCCAGCGTTTTTGTCCACAGCGACTTCATGCCCCGCAATCTGATGCTTCCTGTGGCTGGTGTCCGGGAAGGGCCCGCGGAGCAACGCATGGGCGTGTTGGATTTCCAGGATGCCTTGGTGGGTCCCATCACCTACGACATCGCCAGCCTCATGCGCGACGCCTTTCTGACGTGGGAAGAAGATTTCGTGCTCGACATCACCATCCGATACTGGGAAAAGGCGCGCGCGGCCGGTTTGCCCGTCGGGCAGGACTTCGGCAGCTTTTACCGGGCTGTGGAGTGGATGGGCCTGCAGCGCCATCTCCGGGTGGCAGGCATCTTTGCGCGGCTGACACTGCGCGACGGCAAGCCTCGTTACCTGGCCGACACGCCGCGTTTCATCCGGTACATCCGGTCCACCGCCGGGCGCTACCGCGAACTCAAACCCTTGTTGCGCCTGGTGGACAAGGTGGAAGGCATCCAGGATGCGGGTGCGTATGGTTTCGGCCGGGTCTAGGCCCCCGTGGGCGGACTGACCACCACAAACGCCGTCGTCTGCATGTCTGCGCCGCCACGCTTCCATTGCCCCATGCCCTTGCGGGAGGGTGCCGTCATGGCGCTGACAGCAGGTGCGGCGCGCCATGTGCAGGTGCTGCGGCTGCAACCGGGTGCGGCCATCACCCTGTTTGGCGGATTGCAGATCGGCAACGCAGAGGCCACCGCACCACCGCCTGCTACCGGGGAGTTTGACGCCACGGTGCTAGAGATGGGCCGCAGTGAGGTGCGAGTCGTGGTCGGTGCGCATCGGATGGTGGACCGGGAACCCGCGCGCGCGCTGCACCTGGCCATTGGCATGCCCGCCAATGAACGGATGGACTGGCTGGTCGAAAAAGCCACGGAATTGGGAGTGGCCAGTGTGCAGGCCCTGATGACGGAACGTAGCGTTGTGCGCCTGGAGGCGGAGCGGGCGCGCAAGAAATGCGAGCATTGGCGCAGTATCGCGATTGCGTCCTGCGAGCAGTGCGGGCGCAACCGGGTGCCCGCGATTCCCGCGGTTGCCTCGTTGCGCGCATGGCTGGCGCTTCAAGGGAATATCCACACAGACGCAAACCCGCGTTTGCTGCTGTCCTTGCGCCCCGGTGCCATCGAGTTGCGCCAGGCCGTGCAGGGTGTTTTGCGCGACGCGCCAGCGGTCACCATCCTGGCCGGGCCTGAAGGTGGTTTGGGCCCCGCCGAAGAAGATCTGGCGCTGTCGGCGGGCTTTCAGCCGGTTACGCTGGGGCCTCGTGTCTTGCGTTCCGAAACCGCCGCACTGGTGGCACTTACACTGCTTGCATGAACCGCAACCTGTACCTGCTCGCTGTTTGCCAGGGCCTGTTCCTGACCAACAATGTCGTCTTCATCGCCATCAACGGCCTGATCGGGCTGAGCCTGGCGCCCGTCGGTTGGATGGCCACATTGCCGGTCATGGGGTATGTCGTGGGGGGCGCACTGAGCACCCCCCTGGTCGCCCGTAGCCAGGAAGCCTGGGGTCGCAAGGGCTCCTTCCAGATGGGATTGGTGGTGGGGTTGTTCTCTACCCTGCTGTGCGCCTTTGCAGTGACACAGGGCAATTTCTGGCTGCTGGTCGCCGGCACGGTGATCGCGGGTTACTACAGCGCCAATGGCCAGTTGTACCGGTTTGCAGCGGCCGAACTGGCAGCCCCCGCATACCGCGAAAAGGCGATTTCGCTGGTGCTGGCCGGCGGTTTGATCGGCGCGGTGATCGGGCCCAATCTGGCCACCCGGACCAAGAACCTGATGGCCGTCCCTTTCGCCGGCGCCTACCTGGCCCTGGCCATCGTCGCCATCGTCTGCATGGTGATCGTGGCCCAGCTGCAATTTCCTCCAGTAGTTCCCAAAGCCGCGGGCAGCCCGGCCGGACGCCCGCTTTCCATCATCATGCGTCAGCCAGCGTTCATCGTTTCCACGCTCGGTGCCGCCCTGGGGTACGGAGTCATGAACCTGCTGATGGCTGCGACACCTCTGGCCATGCAAGTGTGCAAGCTGCCATTTGAAGACGCGGCACTGGTACTGGAGTGGCATGTCATCGGCATGTTCGCCCCCGGGTTTTTCACCGGCCACCTGATCCGCCGGTTTGGCACGATGCAGATCATGGCGGTTGGTGTGGCGCTCAACGGTGTGTGTATTGCCGTGGCCTTGTCGGGGGTGGAGTTGCAACAGTTTCTGGTGGCCCTGTTTGTGCTCGGCGTGGGCTGGAATTTCCTCTTCACCGGGGCCACGACACTGTCGCTGCAGTCGTACCGGCCAGAGGAAAAGGACCGCGCACAGGCGGCAATCAATTTTTGCGTCTTTGCTGTCATGGCGCTGACCTCCTTCGCATCCGGCGCGCTGGTCACGACGCAGGGCTGGCGGATCCTGAACCTTGGTTCCCTGCTTCCTGTCACCCTGACCGGCCTGGCACTGGCGTGGCTGGCCTTGCGCAATCAGCGATTGCAGAGTGCACAGGCATAACGCCACCATTTTTCTTTCATTCACAAGGAGTTTTCATGGGCTTGCTCGATTCCGTCCTCGGCGCCGTCACTGGCAACAACAATGCGTCCGCGCAAGCGGGTGGTGGCCTGGGAGCCATCGTCGGTGCGCTGGCCCAAAACCCCCAAATCCTGCAAGCCATCACCAGCATGCTGGGCAACGACGGCAGTCACGGGGGATTGGGCGGTTTGATGGAAAAGTTCCAGCAGGCCGGAATGGGTGATGTCATCGGCTCCTGGATCGGTTCCGGAACCAATCAGCCAATCTCGGGCGAACAGCTCAGCCAGGTACTGGGCTCCGACACCCTCTCCGAGCTGGCCTCGAAGATCGGCATGAACTCGGGCGACGCCGCAGGCCAGTTGTCTCAGGTCCTGCCGGGTCTGATCGACCGGCTCACGCCGCACGGCCAGGCACCAGAATCCGGTCTGGGCAACGCCGGTGACCTGATGGGCATGCTTGGCGGGTTGCTTGGGAAATCCTGAGGGGTTGTTGCCGGTGCGGATGCACAGCCCGGTGGGTATCAGAACCGCGCGTCGAGCCAGCGCTTGAGTTCGGCAAACACGGACTCGCGCTGCGGCTCCAGTTCGTTGAAGATCTCGTGGTAGAGCCCGTCGAAGCAGTGGGAACTCACCACATCCAAAGGTGCCGCCTGGGCAAAGGCCCGGCTGCCCTCGGGGTTGACAAGCTTGTCCTCGCCCGCAAACATCAACAGCGTGGGCACGGTCCAGGACGAGGCTGCGGCAATCGTCATCGGGCCATTGTCGGCAATAAACACCGCCAGCCGAGCCGATATCCGGTCATGCACCAGCGGGTCGGCCTTGTAGGCCGCGACCACCGCAGGATCATGTGAAATGAAGGTTGGATCGAGTCCGTTCCCCACCCTCAAGTCCGGGGCCACCTTGGGCAATACGGCCAGCAGCACCTTCTGAAACGCGTTCAGGCCGGGATCCAGCGCCGGCGACGACATCACCAGACCCTGCACCGGCCGCATCTGCAGCGACACGAATCGCCCGGCCACCAGGCCGCCCATGCTGTGCCCCAGCAGAATCAACGGTGTTGCAGCATTCATGCGTGCACGTGACTCGTCCACCACCTCTGCCAGATCGGTCAGCAAACGATCAGCACTGGGCAGGGCGCCGCGCTGGCCCATGGACTCGCCGTGCCCGTACTGGTCGTAGGCACGCACCGCAAAACCCCAGGTATTCAGGCGCTCGGCCACATGGTCATAGCGCCACGCATGCTCCCCCAGCCCGTGCACGACAAGGACCACGCCCCGCACCGGCCCCTTGGTCAGTGGCCAATCGACCACCACCAGGTTGGTGCCGTCCCGTGCGGTCAACGGGCTGAAGCTGGAGCCACTCATGGAACGCTGGCAATCACCCTGGCAACTGCGGCCGTCAGCTTCTTGGCAAACGGCACATGCAGGAATTCGTTGGGCCCGTGTGCATTGCTTCTGGGGCCCAGCACTCCGCAGACCATCATCTGTGCCTTGGGAAATCCGCGCTCCAGCATGTTCATCAGGGGAATCGTGCCACCTTGACCGATGTAGCCGCAGGGCGCACCGAAATGCGCCTGCGACGCCGCATGGAGCGCGCCCTCAAACCAGGGCACCATGGCGGGCGCGTTCCACCCCGTGGCGCCGCCACGGCTTTCAAAGGTGACGCGCGCCTGGTAAGGCGCATTGTCTTCCAGCAAGGCCTTCATTTGCTGGACTGCCTGCGCCGCGTCCACCAGCGGCGGCAGGCGCAAACTGAGCTTGAAGGCGGTGTACGGACGCAACACGTTGCCGGCATCGGCCAGGGCCGGGAACCCCTCGGCGCCGGTCACGCTCAGCGTCGGCGTCCAGGTGCGGTTCAACAATGCCTGAAGCGGGTCGGTGGTTGTGGGCAACACGAAAGTGGTGGCGCCCTCGCAATCGTAGTGGGCCCACGGAAAACGCTTGATCACCTCATCGCCCAGGATGGCCGCCGTGGCGCGGGCTTGGGCCAGCCGGTCAGGTGGAACCTCGCAGTGGAAACTGGCGGGCAACAGGCGTCCGGTCTGGCTGTCTTCGAGCCGATCAAGCACCTGGCGCATGATGCGAAAACTCGAGGGCACCAGGCCCGATGCGTCCCCCGAATGGATACCCTCGGTGAGTACCTCCACTTTCAGGGTGCCGCTGACCATGCCGCGCATGCTGGTGGTCAGCCAGAGCTGGTCGTAGTTGCCGGCCCCTGAATCCAGGCACACCACCAGGCCCACGTCGCCAAGCCGCCCGCGCAGTGCATCGACATACGGCAAGAGGTCGTACGAGCCGCTTTCCTCGCAGGTCTCCACGATACCGACGATGCGGGGATGGGGAATGTCCTGAGCCTTGAGTGCCTGGATGGCGGCGATGCTGGCGTAGACGGCATAACCATCATCGGCACCGCCACGACCGTACAACCTGCCGTCCTCGTATTTCGGTGTCCATGGCCCCAGGTCCTTGCGCCAGCCGTTGAATTCGGGTTGCTTGTCC
>JAYVRP010000859.1:0-3957 GCA_043776215.1 Rhodoferax sp.
GGGCCTTGTCCTTGGTGAAGACGCCAACACCCTCGTCCATGCGGATGAACCACTGCGCTGCTGCACGGTAGATCACCGGCGTCTTGTGGCGCCAGCAATGCGGGTAGCTGTGCTGCATGTCCGACGTGGCCAACAAGCGGTCGGCATCGCGCAGCGTGTGGATGATTTCCGGGCAGGCTTTCCAGATGTTCAGGCCGCCGAACAAGGGCAAATCGGGCGCATATCGCCCATTCCCCTGCACCGGGTTCAAGATTTGCTGCACGGTCATGCCGTGCGCAACGCAGCTATTGAAGTCCTCCACACCATAGGCCGGCGCGGAGTGCACTAGACCGGTACCCTCGTCGGCGGTGGCGTAATCCGCGAGGTATACCGGTGACAGGCGGTCGTAGCCGGCATCGACATGGGCTAACGGATGGTGGAAGTGGATTCCTTCCAAAGCCTTGCCCGGTGCGCGGGCCACGACAGTGCCGGTCAAGCCGAAGCGCTCCAGGCATTTGTCAACCAGACTCGCGGCCAGCACCAGCAGGCCGCGTGGTGTGTCCACCAGGCCATATTCCAGTTCCGGGTTCAGATTCAGTGCCTGGTTGGCCGGGATGGTCCAGGCGGTGGTGGTCCAGATCACCGCAAAGGCGGGCTTTTCCAGTGCAGGCAAACCAAATGCCGTCGCCAGTTTGAAGGGCTCCGCGCACAGGAAGGCCACATCCAGCGTCTGGGACTTCTTGTCTGCGTATTCGATTTCGAACTCCGCCAGCGAGGAGCCGCAATCAAAACACCAATACACCGGCTTGAGGCCACGGTAAACGAAGCCGCGTTCGATGACGCGTTTGAAGGCGCGGATTTCGTCGGCTTCGTTCTGGAAATCCATGGTGCGGTAGGGTCGATCCCACTCGCCCAGCACGCCCAGGCGCATGAAGTCGGCCATTTGGATCGCGATCTGTTCGGTGGCGAATGCGCGGCTCTTCGCCTGCATCTCGTCCCGCGGCAGATTGCGGCCGAACTTCTTTTCGATGGCGTTCTCGATCGGCAAGCCGTGGCAATCCCAGCCGGGGATGTAGGACGCGTCGAAACCTGCCAACTGGCGTTCCTTGACGATCATGTCCTTGAGGATCTTGTTGACGGCGTGCCCCATGTGGATCTGGCCATTGGCATAGGGCGGACCGTCGTGCAGGATGAACCTGGGCGCCCCTTGCCGGGCGACGCGCAGCTTCTTGTAGATGCCGGCGTCGTCCCATTCCTTGGCCCAGCCCGGCTCGCGTTTGGGCAGATCGCCCCGCATCGGGAATGGCGTCTCCGGTAAATTCAAGGTGCTGCGGTAATCGGTTTTTTCTGTCATGGCACTGTGGCGGTGGCCGGCCTGGTGCCGGCATTTGGAGAAACTGGAGGATTCCAGGTGGGCGGGCTTGCAGGGCCTCGGTTGGACCAGAAGGGTCGGCGAAAAGCGCTGTACGCCGCAGTTGCCTGGCGGCCCGGCCTGGCTTTTCGCCGGCTAAATTCGGTCGCGCGTGGTTTGCCGATGGGTCTCGGCGTGCATCGACGCCAGGAAGGCCTGAGCGTCATCGCAGTCTTTGGCAATGCCGCGCTGCAAAGCGTCGAGGTCATCGTACTTGAGTTCGCTGTGCAGTTTGTGTAGGAGTTCCACCCGGATGATCTTACCGTAGGCCCCTTCCGGGCCCAGGTGCTCGGGCCAGCGCAGGCAATGGGTCTCCAAAAGTACGCGCCCGCCGTTGACGTCGTTGGTATCGACGGACGGGCGGATTCCGAGGTTTGCGACACCAGGCAAGGGCATGTCGGCCAGGCCATGAACCCGCACAACGAAGATTCCGCTGGCGGCCGGGTTCCAATGCGCGAATCGAAGGTTCAGCGTGCGAAAGCCGAGATCGCGACCCAGCTTGCGTCCATGGACCACGTGGCCTGAAATGCAGTACGGCCGGCCCAGCAGGCGGGCGGCATCGTCCATGCGGCCTTCGGCCAGCGCCTCACGGATCGCAGAACTCGACACGCGCAAACCATGCACTTCGTAGCTGTTCATGCGGGCAACATCGAAGCCTTTCGCGTCGCCGGCGGCGTCGAGCAGGGCGTAGTCGCCGCGGCGTTTCGCGCCAAACCGGAAGTCATCACCCACCAGCACATACTTGGCATGCAGGCCGTGCAGCAGGATGGTCTCGATGAATGCATCCGGCGCCTGTGCAGCGAGTCGGGCGTTGAAGGGAAGAACAACGGCTTGGTCCACCCCGCAATTGGCGAGATCCGTGAGTTTGTCCCGCAGGGTGCCGATACGCGCCGGGGACGCGTGGCGGCGTCCGCTGGTGGCCGCAAAAAAATCTCTGGGGTGCGGCTCGAACGTGAGAACACAACTCTCCACCCTGCGTTGTGCAGCCTCGCTTCGCAGCAGAGCCAGCATGGCCTGGTGTCCGCGGTGGACACCATCGAAATTGCCAATCGTGAGGGCGCATGCCGAAGCCAGGTTGGCATGTGCGAGACCGCGAAAGACGTTCATGTGGATGTTATTTTTTGATAGCAGGCGAGGGGGCGTGACTGCGACCCTGCAACCACCGTGGCGAAATGCAGGTATATTGTGTCGCAACGGCAGCCAGTGGCCGTGTCGCGCGGCCAGGGCACGCAATTGCATTTCGTGCCACGGTTTCCTCGAGTTTTTTGGGAGGCGAGTCTTGAAGGTCTTGAAGCTGTCAGCCCAGGGATTGCCACAGTCGTGGATCTCGCTCGAGCAAGCGGTGATCCATTACGCAGCGGGCGAGGTACGCTGGGAGTCGGGTGGCGAGGTCGCCGTGTTCCATGGCGGCCACAACGCCGTCACTGGCGCCCAATCGATCATCGCGGTCAACAGCATCATCGGCACCAAGGGGGTGCCCAACATCAACCCTTTCAGCCTTAAACCAGGGTTGACCAACAGCAAGCTCTTTGCGCGCGACCGTAACGTATGCGCCTACTGCGGGCAACTTTTCCACGAGGAAAACCTGACCCGCGAACACATCATTCCATTTGCGCAGAGTGGCATCGATACCTGGATGAACGTGGTCACCGCGTGCCGTCCCTGCAACCACCGCAAAAGCAGTCGCACACCAGAGCAGGCGCACATGCCGCTGCTGTATGCGCCGTATGTGCCAAGCCTGTGGGAGGATTTCATCTTGCGCAACCGGCGGATTCTCGCGGACCAGATGGAATTCCTGATGACCCACCTGCCCAAGTCCTCGCGTCTGATGGCCTAGGTAGAGTGTGCGTGCAGGGGTTGAAGCAGGAAGTACGTGCGCAACAGCCCCTTTCCCTTGACCTCCAGTTCACCGCGGTTCTCGAAGGAAAATGATGCTGCAAGGTCCTGGTAGACCTCGTGGGTGACGTGAATCTTTCATGCCACCCCCATGGACTCCATGCGGCTCGCGGTATTGACCGCATCCCCCCAGACGTCATAGAGGAAACGCTTGAGCCCGATGACGCCGGCGACCGTGGGTCCAACGTGAATCCCGCAACGAATGGCAAGGTCGAACCCGCTTCGACGGTTATAGGCGCCCATGCTTTCCACCATCTCCAGTGCCAGCCGGGCGATTTCTGAGACTTTGCCCTTGCCGACCACCATATAGGCATCTCCGATGGTCTTGATCTTTTCGACATCGTACTTGTCCACCAGGGTATCGAATCGGGTGAAGATGTCATTCAGAACCTGCACCACGCCGTCAGGTGTGCGTGTTGCCGAAAATTGCGTGAAACCGGCGATGTCCACGAAGAGCACGGCCATGCGGGCGTATTTTTCCGCTTTGACGACGTTGTTGCATTTGAGTTCGTTGGCAATCGATCTTGGCAACGCGTTGTAGAGCACCCGGTCCGCCCGCGAGCGTTCATGCTCAACCATGCACTTTTCCCGGTACAAGGCCAGGTTCAGATGCATCAGGTAGCGGTCGATCAGTAGTGCAACCAGGTGCAATGCGAGCAGGTTGATGGCTG
>JAYVRP010000860.1:0-14081 GCA_043776215.1 Rhodoferax sp.
CCCTCCAGCGGCACCCAGGGGGATCCCGTCCATTCGAACCCGAAGACGTACCTGGCCAGCGCCCATCCAACTGCCATGGCCACCCCACTGGCCAGCAATCCGGCCAGCAGCCCCACGCCGGCAAGCTCGGCGCGCTGCACCTGGCGCAGCAACGCGCCCTGCGCGCCGACTGCCCGCATGATGGCGAATTCGCGCGCACGTTCCTCTCGGGTCGCGGTAATGGCGGCAAACAACACCACGAGCCCGGCGGCCAGCGTGAAACCGAACAGGAATTCCACTGCACGGATCACCTGGTCCAGCACACGCTGCACCTGCGCCAGGGTGGTGCTGACATCGACACTGGTGATGTTGGGAAATGTGCGCACCAGGGCGTTGTCGAACCCCTTTGTCGCGGGCGCCTTGAACGCGGCCATGAAAGTGGTCGGCACGTCAGCCATGCGGCTGACCGGGTAGATGACGTAAAAGTTGGCCCGCATCGAGCCCCAGTCCACCTTGCGCACCGAGGTGATGCGCGCCTCCACCGGAATGCCACCAATATCAAAGCGCACACGGTCCCCAAGTTGCAGCCCCAGTGTCTTGGCCACACTGTCCTCGACACTGACGGCGCCGGTTTCCTCGTCGGTCCAGCGCCCGGCGACCACCTCGTTGTGCTGGGGCCGGGTGGCGCTGTGCGACAGGTTGAACTCGCGGCTCAACATGCCCCGGGCCCGTTCGTCTGCAAAGGTGTCTGGCGTGATGTCGCGCCCATTGATGGCCACCATGCGCCCGCGAATCATGGGGAACCAGTCGTACCCCGTCACGCCCGCGTCGCGCAGTGTTTTCTGGAACGCGTCGCCCTGCTCGGGAAGCACATTGATCACAAAACGGTTGGGCGCGTCGGCCGGTGTGGCCTTGCGCCAGCTGGCGATGAGATCGGTGCGCAGCAGCACCAGCAACACCAGCGCCAGCAGCCCCACCGCCAAGGCGCTCACCTGCACCACCGCATACGCCGGCCGTGCCGAAATCTGCCGCGTGGCCAGCACTAGCCAGCGCGGCGCGGTGGATTCATTGACACTGCGGCGCAACAGACGCACGGCAAGCCAGCTCAACGCGGCAAATACCAGCACGGCGGCGGCAAAACCACCCACCGCGATGAGGCCCAGCATGAGGTCGCTGCTGGCAGCCAGCAACAAGGCCGCGAAGCCGGCCACACCCACACCCAGCACCGCCAGCGACGCGGGCTTGAGGTTGCCGACATCGCGCCGGATCACCCGCAATGGCGGCACTTGCGCCAGTTGCAGCACCGGTGGCAGACCAAACGCCAGCAGCAATGTCAGGCCCATGCCCATGCCGAAAAGCACCGGCCAGAGGCTGGCCGACGGCAGCGCCGCGTCGACCAGGCCCGCCAGCAGGAGCACGAACACGTAATGCACGGCAAATCCAATGGCCACCCCGAGCGCGCTGGCGGCGACGCCGATGGCGGCAAACTCCAGCGAGTAACTCAAGGCAATCGTGCGCTGGCTCTGGCCCAGCACGCGCAGCATCGCGCAATCGTCCAGGTGGTTGGCGGCAAATCCGCGCGCCGCCAGTGCCACCGCCACGGCGCTCAGCAGCGCGGCCAGCAAGGCCACCAGATTCAGGAACTTTTCGGCACGCTCCGTGGTTCGCAAAATTTCAGGGCGTCCGGTCTCGAGCGATTCAATCCGCACACCACGCGCCTCGGCTCGGGTCAGCTCCGGCATCGCCCAGCGCGTGAACTGCCCAACCTGCGCCTCTTCGCCTGCCACGGCGAAACGGTAGGTCAGGCGACTTGCCGGTTGCACCAGACGGGTCCCGGCAAGGTCCGACTGGTTGAGCATGACGCGGGGCGCGAAGTTCATGAAACCACCACCGCGATCAGGTTCGAGCACGATGATGCGCGTGACGCGCAGGCGCGCATCGCCTAGCAGCAGTTCGTCCCCCATGACCAGGCCCAACGCGTCGAGCAACGGGGCATCGACCCACACCTCCCCCGGCGCAGGCACCGCACGGACCAGTGCGCCGGGGGCCTCCGGCGTCAACGCGACCGTCAAATTGCCACGCACGGGATACGCGGCATCCACCACCTTCAGGGCCACCAGCTTGCTGGCGCCACCCCGGCTGTCGTCGGCCCGGGCCATGGTCGGAAAACTGGCGGTGGCGGAAGACTGCAACCCCAGGGTACGGGCTTTGTCGATGAAAGCTTGCGGTGTCGGCCGATCACTCGACACAACAGCGTCACCACCCATCAATTGGCGCATGTCGCGCTGCAGGCCTCCCTTCAGGCGGTCGGCAAAGAATCCGACGGCCGTCAGAGCCGCGACCGCCAGCGTGACGGCCACGATCAGCAGCCGCAGCTCGCCCGAGCGCAGGTCGCGCCACAGGCTGCGCAAGCCGAGGCGAACGAATGAAGTTTGCATGGTGTGCTGGATGGTAGGCCGGTGCCAGTGCGGTGGTCACCCATTGCGGGTTGCCGGTCATTTTAGGGTTGCCGGTGCCCGGATGGAGGCCTTACAGGTGTATCTCCCCACGGCCCGCTCCTGCTGACGACAGGTCGCGCAAAATAGCGGGTTCCCAAGCCAGCGCGAGCAACCCGAAAATGAACCCTTCCGCACCCCAGACCAGCCCGCCAACTCGCAGCGCGAGCGAGGTCCGAATCGCCACCCACAACGGCAGCTTTCACGCAGACGACGTGTTTGGCGTAGCCGTTTTGATGCTGCTGTATCCGGGCGCGCAGCTCCTGCGTACGCGTGACGCGCAGGCCATCCGCCTGGCAGATTTCGCCGTCGACGTGGGCGGGCAATGGGACGCCTCTCGCGGGCGCTTCGACCACCACCAGCGCGGATTCACGGGTGCGCGCGACAACGGTGTCGTCTACGCCAGTGCCGGCCTGGTCTGGCAAGCGTATGGCCCGGCTTTGGTGGAACACCTGTTCGGACTGGGTGACCCGGCACTCGCACAAGCCGTGGCCGCCGATCTCGACGTGGACCTGGTGCAGCACCTGGACCGGGCCGATACGGGCGCGGCGCAGGGCGCACCCGGCCTGTTCGGGCTGTCTGCCCTGTTGGGACAATTCAACTTGACGTGGGACAAGGTCCCTTCCGCCGGGCAGGATGGGCCAACCGGGCATGGCAACTTCCGACGCGCCGTGGAGGTCACCACCTTGTTCCTGGAAGCGTCACTGAACCACCTGCGTGCGAAACACCAGGGCGCGCAGCTGGTGCGCGATTCACGCAGGGCACATGACGGCTCGGTGCTCGTGATGTCACGTGCCGCACTGCCCTGGACGGACGTGGTGTGTACCGAAATGCCTGGCGTGCTGTTTGTCGTCTACCCGGACTCGACCGACGCGCAGTACCAGCTCCACATCGTTCCCGTAGAACCCCATTCATTCGTGGCCCGCAAGGACCTCCCCCGGGCCTGGGCGGGTTTGCGTGCAGCAGAGCTGGCAGCAATGTGCGGTGTGAGTGATGCGGTGTTTTGCCACAACGCCTGTTTCATTGCAGGCGCCAGCTCATTGAATGGGGCGCTGCAGATGGCACAGCTCGCGCTGACAGAGCCCGCCTGAAACCTGTGGAGATTTCCATGATTCGCGACACTATTTTTCCGTTCGCCCTGAGCCTGTCGAAGGGTTCGCGAGAGCTTCGACAGCCCTTCGCTTGAACGCCATGTGCCATCAGGCGACCACCTGCAATTGCGCCCCTGCCAGCGACGCTTGCAACTGCAAACGGTGCGGCGCAGAGTAACAAAGGAAACGCTTGTTGGTGGCCCGCCCCACCGTACACAGACCGAGCTGCTGCGCTACTTGCAGTCCCATGCCGGTGATGCCGCTGCGGGAGATGACGATCGGCACACCCATCTGTGCTGCCTTGATCACCATCTCGCTGGTCAGCCGCCCGGTGGTGTAGAACACCTTGTCGCCACCGCGTTGCAGGTCGTCAGGCTGCATCCACATCCAGCCGGCGATCGTGTCGATGGCGTTGTGGCGGCCGACATCCTCCACCATCATCAGCATTTCCTGGCCACGAAACAGCGCGCACCCATGCACCGACCCGGCCGCCTTGTAGGTGCTATCGGCCAGGCGGATGGTGTTGACGATCCCGACCAACTCGTGCTGCTGCAGCGTCGCCTCGACCGGCAAAACGATGTTCCCGACGCCCCCCATCAGATCGCCAAACATGCTGCCCTGGCCACACCCCGTGGTCACCACTTTCGTGGAGGTACGCTCGTGCAGGTGGGTAATGCCATGCCGGGTCTTGACCGCTGCCGCGCCCACTTCCCAGTCGACAGTGATCGACTCGATCTCGTCTGCCGAGGCTACCAGACGCTGGTTGCGCAGGAAGCCCAGCACCAGCAACTCGGGCTGCGCGCCGAGTGTCATCAGCGTCACCAATTCACGCTTGTCGACGTAGACGGTCAGGGCACGTTCCGCCGGAATCGCCAGCGACACGGGTTCACCGAACTCGTTCAAGGCCTCGATGCTGCTTGTGAGCGGGGCGCGTGCCCCGCTCAGGTGGGGCAAGGGCCGTGGAAGCCCGGCGTGTGTGGCCATGGAAGCCAACTCAATGCGACGCCAAAGCGCCGGTTCCGTAACCCGCGGTGGGCAGCACTTCGCCGCCCGGCGTGACCGCCACCGCGCAGTACTTGAACTCCGGGATCTTGCCCACCGGGTCCAGCGCGGCATTGGTCATCAGATTGGCGGCAGCTTCGTAATACGCAAACGGAATGAATACCGCACCCCGGGGCGTGCCATCGTCGCGTCGCAGGTGGATGGCCACCTGCCCCCGGCGCGACCGGACGGTGATCACATCGCCTGGCGCCACCGCCAGCAAGGCCATGTCATCACCACACATCGAGGCCGTCGCCATGGGTTCAATGGCGTCCAGCACCGTGGCGCGGCGCGTCATGCTGCCGGTGTGCCAATGCTCGAGTTGGCGACCGGTGATGAGCACGAACGGGAAGTCGGCATCGGGGCGCTCGTTGGCCGGAATGATGTCGGCCGGAACCAGGTGGACGCGGCCGTCCGCAGTGGGAAAGGAATCGATGAACACGGTGGGGGCGCCCGGGTCGTCCGCGCCCAGGCACGGGTAGGTCACACTGGACTCGCGCTGCAGCCGATCCCAGGTGATGCCGGCGATGGCGGCGTGCATGGCCTGGCGCATTTCCTCAAAAACTGCAGCCACACCGCTGTGCGCGCCGGGATAGTTCCAGGCCAGGCCCATGCGTGCGGCGAGTTGCTGGATGATCCACAGGTCCGGCCTGGCGTCTCCCGGTGGGTCGATGGCCTGCAGACCAAGCTGCAGCATGCGGTCGGTGTTGCTCACTGTGCCGGTCTTCTCCGGCCAGGCGGTTGCCGGCAGCACGACATCGGCCAGCCAGGCGGTCTCGGTCATGAAGATGTCCTGCACCACCAGATGTTCCAGCGACGCCAGGGCATGGCGGGCATGGTTC
This sequence comes from Rhodoferax sp., assembly GCA_043776215.1. Classification (GTDB taxonomy): domain Bacteria; phylum Pseudomonadota; class Gammaproteobacteria; order Burkholderiales; family Burkholderiaceae_C; genus CAISIP01. The sequence goes on from JAYVRP010000860.1 coordinate 5,449, forward strand.
AGATCGGGGTCGCTCATGGCCGGGTTCTCGCCCATGATGAGCATGCCGCGCACCTTGTGCGGGTCGCCGTCGGGCGCCAGGGCCTTGTGCATGATCTCGACCACGGTGTAGCCCGGCTGGTCATCCAGCGGGGTGTCCCAGAACTTCTCGAACCAGGCATGCGCAGCAGGATTGTTCACGCGCTGGTAGTTGGGGAACATCATCGGGATCAGGCCGGCGTCGCTGGCGCCTTGCACGTTGTTCTGCCCGCGCAAGGGATGCAGGCCCGAGCCGGGTTTGCCGATCTGGCCCGCCACCGTGGCCAGCGCAATCAGGCAACGCGCGTTGTCGGTGCCATGCACATGCTGGCTGATACCCATGCCCCACAGAATCATCGAGCCTTTGACCGCCCCGGGGACCGACCCGGCCGGCCGCGCATATTCACGCGCCACCTCGCGCAGCGTCTGCGCCGCAATGCCACAAATCGGCGCCATGGCTTCCGGGCTGTAGCCCCGGACGTTCTCCTTCAGCGCTTCGTAGTTGCTGGCGCGGGTGCGGATGAACTCGTCGTCGGTCAGGCCTTCCTCGATGATGGTGTGAATCAAGGCGTTGAGCATGGCGACATCGGTATCGGCCTTGAACTGCAGCGTGCGCCAGGCGTGGCGACCGATGTCGGTCACGCGCGGGTCGGCCAGCACGATCCTGGCGCCGCGTTTGGCGGCGTTCTTCATCCAGGTGGCGGCGACCGGGTGGTTCGAGGTGGGGTTGGAGCCGATCACGAAAATCAGGCCTGCGTGCTCCACGTCATTGACCTGGTTGCTGACCGCGCCGGAACCCACGCCTTCGAGCAGGGCCGCCACGCTCGACGCATGGCACAGCCGGGTGCAATGGTCCACGTTGTTGGAGCCAAAACCGGTGCGCACCAGTTTCTGGAACAGGTAAGCCTCTTCGTTGCTGCCCTTGGCCGAACCGAAACCGGCCAGCGCTTTCTTGCCATGGGTGTCACGCAGGTCTTTCAAGCTGCCGGCCGCCAATGCCAGCGCTTCCTCCCAGGACGCCTCGCGGAAGGTGGACTGCCAGTCGCCCGGGCGCGGCGCTACCGCCGGGTCCTTGGGAACGCCGGGTTTACGGATCAATGGCAAGGTGAGCCGCTGCCCGTGGTGCGCATAGTCAAAACCGAAGCGGCCCTTGACACACAGGCGGCTGGCGTTGGCCGGGCCGTCGCGCCCGTCGACGCTCACGATCCGGTTGTCCCGCACGTGGTAGGTCAGCAGACAACCGACGCCGCAAAACGGGCATACCGAATCGACTTTCTTGTCCACCACCTGCGAGCCGACCTGTGTCTTGGGCATCAACGCGCCCGTGGGGCACGCCTGCACGCATTCGCCGCAGGCCACGCAAGTGCTGTCGCCCATCGGGTCGCCGAGGTCGAACACGATGGCGCTGTGGGAACCGCGCAGTGCGTAACCGATCACGTCGTTCACCTGCTCCTCACGGCAGGCACGCACACAGCGATTGCACTGGATGCAGGCATCGAGATTGACCGCCATGGCGGCATGGGACAGGTCGGGCGCAGGCTGCTCACGCCGCAGGGCCCGCAGCTCGGGCCGCACGGTGACACCCCAACGCGCGGCCCAGTCGCTGAGTTCGCCGTGCTGACCCACCGCTTGCGTCGGGTCCGACTGAGCGGCATCGTTCCATTTATAGCCCGTGTCGGGCATGTCCGACAACAGCATTTCCAGCACCATGGCCTGGCTCTTGCGCGCCCGCGGGCTGCGGGTCTGCACCTCCATGCCTGCCTGGACGCTACGACAGCAACTCGGCGCCAATGTGCGTTCGCCCTTGACTTCCACCACGCAGGCGCGGCAGTTTCCGTCAGGCCGATACCCCTCTTTGTGGCACAAGTGGGGAATCTCCACACCGTGACGCCTGGCGGCGTTGAAGATGGTTTCGCCTTCGTAGGCATGGATGCTCGTGTTGTCGAGGCGCAAGGCCACGGTCTGCAGCGTCACCTCCACCGGTTTCGCGGGTGCGTTCATGCCTTGCCTTCCAAGCCGATTTCATGCGGAAAATATTTCTGCACACAACGCACCGGGTTGGGCGCTGCCTGGCCCAGGCCGCAGATCGATGCATCGGTCATGACCACGTTCAGGTCTTCGAGGGTGGTGTTGTCCCACACCGTTGCCTCCATCAAGCGCGCTGCCTTGGCCGTGCCAACCCGGCACGGTGTGCACTGGCCACAACTTTCGTGCTCGAAGAACCGCATCATGTTGAGCGCGGCGTCCCGGGCACGATCATGATGCCCCAACACGATCACGGCGGCCGACCCGATAAACCCGCCGTGCGGCTGCAAGGTGTCGAAATCCAGCGGCACACCGGCCATGCTGGCAGGCAGGATACCGCCCGACGCGCCGCCGGGCAGGTAGGCATACAGCGTGTGGCCTTGCAGCATGCCGCCGCAGTATTCGTCCACCAGTTCCTGCAGCGTGATGCCTGCCGGCGCCAGCTTGACACCCGGGTGCTTCACGCGACCGCTGACACTGAACGAGCGCAGCCCCTTGCGCCCGTTGCGGCCAAAACTGCTGAACCAGTGCGGCCCTTTCTCGACGATGTCGCGCACCCAGTAAAGGGTCTCGAAATTGTGTTCCAGCGTGGGGCGGCCAAACAGGCCGACCTGCGCGATGTACGGCGGGCGCATGCGGGGTTCACCGCGCTTGCCTTCGATGCTCTCGATCATGGCCGACTCTTCGCCGCAGATGTAGGCTCCTGCCCCGCGGCGCAGCTCGATGTGCGGTAACACGCAAGGCGGATCGGCGACCAGCAACGCGAGCTCGGCCTCCAGCATGGCCCGGCAGCCGTGGTATTCGTCGCGCAGGTAGATGTAACAGGCCCCTATTCCCACCACCTGTGCGGCCACCAGCACACCTTCCAGAAACCGGTGTGGGTCGCGCTCCAGCCAGGTCCGGTCCTTGAAGGTTCCCGGCTCGCCTTCGTCAATGTTGACCGCCATGACCCGCGGCGCGGCTTCCCCACGCACAATGCGCCATTTGCGCCCGGCGGGGAATCCGGCACCACCTAATCCGCGCAGCCCGGAGTCCTCCATGGCCTGGAGCACAGGCTCCGGGTCGTGCTCACCATGGACCAGCGCGGCAGCAAGCGCATAACCCCCGCTGGCACGGTAGGTGGCATATCCGGTGTAGCCGGGAGCCACCTGGAGACAATCGGACCCCATGGACACACTCTTGCCCACCCAATCGGCCGGCGCAAACGGCGTGCATGAATCAGCCTGCGCCTGGCGGGTGGTGCCGGCATCGACCACGGCTTTGACCCGCTCGGCCGTCGCCATGGGCACAGGATTCTGATGCACCACGGCGACCGGCGCCTGTTCACACCGCCCCAGGCAGGGTGCCGCAATCACCCGGATGTGCGGGTTGCCCAGGATGGCCGGCAAACGCGCGAGCAGATCCCGGGCGCCGGCGAGTTCGCAACTCAGGCCGTCACAAACCCGCACAGTGAGGCTGGGCGCCGACCCGTTGCCACGCACAATGTTGAAGTGGTGGTAGAAGCTGGCGACCTCGAACACTTCGGCCATCGGGATGTTCATCTCCCGGGCCAGCGCCACCAGATGGCGGTCATGCAGGCACAACCAGGCATCGTTGAGCCTGTGCAGATGTTCGATCAGCAGGTCGCGCCGGTGACCACCCTGCGGCACGGGACTGATCAGGGCACGAACGTCAGCCAGCGACGCGTCGTCGGGTTGCCTCCCCTTGAGCTGGCTTTTGCGCCGGATGCGCTCGCGCATGTCGTCGAGCGCCACGACAGTGACGGAGGTGCTTTGGCCGGATGGATTCATGGTGATCTGAGTATTGCAGCCGGGTAGCGGCCCTGTCCAATTGATTCACGACACCGGATGATTCAAGAGCTGAATTGCCGGCGTCACACCAGTGCACCGCTGTTGGCGGCGACTTGCGCCAGCCAGGCCGGCTCGCGGGCCAAAGCCAGGGCGGCCTCCTGGGTGCGCGACTGCCGGTCACCCGGCGGCACCATGAACCCGACCGGCGTCAGCACCTGGGGGTCGCCCAGTGGCAAGGCCTCCAGCTCCCGGTAGCCACGTACCGCCCCCACCAATGCCCCCGGCAATACGCTGCACACATCACCGGCCACCACACTCAGCGCCAGGGTCAGGATGGAATTGGTCTCGATCACCGGTGCAACCCTCGCCTGCACCGCGGCCAGCGCTGCATCCACCAGCGTGCGGTTGTGCATGTCGGGTGTCAGCATGCACAAAGGGAACCGGGCCGCCTGCGCCCAACCCATCTGCGGCCCGAACTGCAATTGCCCGGTGTCCGGACCCGTGGCACGGCGCACCAGGAAGTAGTGCTCTGCGTACTGCGGCACGGTGCCCAGGCGCAGGCCGAGTTGCTGCAAGCGATCCGTGTACCCCAGCCCCAGGTCCAGCGACTGGTTTTCCAGCCCGGTCTCGATCTCTGGTGAACTCAGCGACAGCACCACCGGCTTGATTCCGGGATACCGGGCCTGCAGCCGGGCCGCAAAGCGCGCCGCAATCGGCACCGCCGTCGGAACCACGCCGATGCGCAAGCCTCCTTGAGGCATTCCGGCGCTGCTGTCCAGGTCTTGCTGCAGCACCTCGCGCTCACGCAGCATGCGCCTGGCACTGGCCAGCACCCGCTGGCCCTCCAGCGTGAACCCGACAAAGCTGCGTCCGCGGGTCACGATCGCGCATCCGAACTCCTGCTCGATCGCTCGCAACGCGTTCGACAGGGCCGGCTGCGTGATGTGGCAGGCTTGCGCCGCGCGCCCGAAATGCTTGTGCTCGTCCAGAGCCACCAGGTACTTGAGCGAGCCCAGCAAGTTCATGGCGGCACTGCGCGGGCAAGGACGATCACGTGTCTTTGGAGATCTTGATCGACGGGAACTTGGACGAAAAATCCTTGTTCTTGGCGGCGATCGACACAGCAACCTGCCGCGCCACGGCCTTGTAGATGGCGGCTACCTCACCGTCCGGGTCGGCGACCACGGTGGGTGCACCGCTGTCGGCCTGGATACGAATCTGCATGCTCAGCGGCAAGGCTCCCAGGTAGTCCATGCCGTACTCGGTGGCCATGACCTTGCCGCCATCAGCGCCAAAAATATGCTCCACGTGCCCGCACTGGCTGCACACATGCACCGCCATGTTTTCCACAATCCCCAGAATCGGTACACCCACCTTCTGAAACATCTTGATGCCCTTCTTGGCATCGAGCAGGGCAATGTCCTGGGGCGTGGTGACGATGACGGCACCCGTCATCGGAACCCGCTGGCTCAGTGTCAGCTGGATGTCGCCGGTGCCGGGTGGCATGTCGACAATCAGGTAGTCGAGCTCCTTCCAGTTGGTCTGGCGCAGCAGTTGTTCCAGGGCCTGCGTGGCCATCGGGCCGCGCCAGATCATGGCTTCGTCCTGCGCGACAAGGAAACCGATCGACATCACCTGCACCCCGTGGTTCTCCAGGGGTTCCATGGTCTGCCCGTCCGAGCTCTCCGGTTTGCCGGTGATACCCATCATCATCGGAATACTGGGGCCATAGATGTCGGCGTCGAGGACTCCGACGCTGGCGCCTTCGGCCGCCAGGGCCAGCGCCAGGTTGACTGCCGTCGTGCTCTTGCCGACGCCTCCCTTGCCAGACGCCACGGCAACGATGTTCTTGACGTTGGGCAGCAGTTGCACCCCCCGCTGGACGGCATGCGACAAGATCTTCATGCTGACGTTGACCGACACATTGTCGACCCCGGCGACCGACTTGGCCGCGGCCACAAGTGCCTTGCGAAAGCCTGGAATCTGACTCTTGGCCGGATAACCGAGCTCGACGTCGAACGCGACGTCGCCGTCGTGGAGCACCATGTTGCGGATGGCACGCGAGGAGACGAAGTCGCGGCCGGTGTTGGGATCGATGACGCTCTTGAGCGCGTCCATTAGCGTCTGTTCTGATACTGCCATTGATTGCTCCTGAAGGTCCGTAGTCTAGCGAACCGCGATATCACCCTGTTGCCCCGGGTCCATCCATAATGCACGCATGCCCCAGGACGCCGTACCGTTGCCAAGAACCGGACTGCTTCTGACGGGCGGCGGCGCGCGTGCGGCCTACCAAGTTGGCGTGCTCGAGGCGGTGGCCGACATTCGCCAGGCGTGTGGTGCTAGTGGCCAGCGTAACCCCTTCCCTATCATCACCGGCACGTCGGCGGGCGCCATCAATGCGTCGGCACTGGCCTGCGGCGCAGACGACTTCGATGCTGCCGTGCGGCGCATGGTCGATGTGTGGCAAGACTTCCACGCCCCACAGGTGTACCGGGCCGATTCACTCGGTGTGCTGCGCACCGGGGCCAGCTGGTTGACCTTGCTGTCATTGGGGTGGCTGCTGGCCAGGTGGCGCCGCCTCAAGCCGCGTTCCTTGCTGGACAACGCTCCATTACACGCGTTGCTGCAGACCATGGTTCCACTGGAACGTATGCATGCGCTGGTGCAACAGAACCACGTGCATGCACTGGCCGTGACCGCGTCGAGTTACACCTCCGGGGAGCACGTCACGTTCTTCGAAGGGGCGCCGGAAATCACGGCTTGGGTGCGCTCCCAGCGTTACGCCGTGCGTGACAAGATCACCCACCAGCACCTGCTGGCGTCATCGGCGATTCCGTTTGTGTTTCCGGCAGCGGCATTACAAGTGGATGGCCGCACCGAATACTTTGGGGATGGTTCCATGCGCCAGTCGGCCCCGGTGGCGGCGGCCATCCACCTGGGCTCCGAACGCATTCTGGTGGTGGGGGCTGGCCGCATGACCGAACCCAAGGTGGATGCGCGCCTGGCGCCGCTGGCCACCTATCCGACCCTGGCCCAGATCGCGGGCCATACGCTGTCCAACATCTTCCTCGACGCGCTGGCGGTGGACATCGAGCGCGTACGTCGCATCAACCACACCATCGGGCTGGTGCCACCTGACGCGCGCCAGGGCAGCGGATTGCGACCGGTGGAGCTGCTGGTGATTGCACCGTCCCAACGACTGGACGCGATAGCGGCGCGCCATGTACGCGAACTGCCTTCTGCGGTGCGCGCCCTGCTGGGGGGCGTCGGTGTTTCGTCCGATAAATCCGACGCCAAAGGCGCGGTGCTGGCGAGTTACCTGTTGTTCGAGCCGGGTTATACCCGCGAACTGATGGCCCTGGGATATGCCGACGCGCAGCGCCAGCGCGCCGGAATCTGCACCTTCTTTGGCTGGTGCGATCCGATCCCGCCGAGCGGCGCTGCAGGCGACCCCTCACCTCAGCCGCCGTTTGTCGAGCGCCGGCGCGATCCCCTGCGGCTGCGATGAGAGGCGCTGTCGGCTGCCTGCATGGTCACGCCGACTAAAATCATGGTCGCCCCGACCCATCTCCCCAACCCGCGCCTGACCCCATGCCCCGCCAACTCTTCGTGACCACCGCCTTGCCGTATGCCAATGGCACCTTCCACATCGGGCACATCATGGAGTACATCCAGGCGGACATCTGGGTGCGGTTCCAGCGCATGCAGGGAAACGCCGTCGATTTCGTGTGCGCCGATGACGCCCATGGAGCGCCGATCATGATTGCGGCCGAGAAAGCGGGTAAAACACCCCAGCAATTCGTGGCTGACATCGCCGCCGGCCGCAAAGCCTACCTGGACGGTTTCCACATCGGGTTTGACAATTGGCACTCGACCGACGCGCCGGAAAACCATGCTCTCGCACAGCAGATCTACCTGGATCTCAAGCGGGCCGGACTGATCACCACCCGCGTGATCGAGCAATTCTTCGATCCGGCCAAGAACATGTTTCTGCCCGACCGCTTCATCAAGGGCGAATGCCCCCAATGCGGCGCCAAGGACCAATATGGCGACAACTGTGAAAGTTGCGGCGCCGTGTATGCGCCCACGGACCTGATCCGCCCCTACTCCGCCCTGTCGGGTGCGACCCCTGTGCTCAAGAGCTCGGAACATTTCTTCTTTCAGCTCTCCGACCCGCGTTGTGTGGAGTTTTTGCAGCACTGGACGCAGGACGGACGCCTTCAGCCCGAGGTTGCCAACAAGGTCCGTGAATGGTTTTCGCCGCGCCAGAATGCCGATGGCACGACCAGCGAAGGGCTGGGCGACTGGGACATCAGCCGGGACGCACCGTATTTCGGCATCGAGATTCCCGGAGCGCCCGGCAAATATTTCTACGTCTGGCTCGACGCCCCCATCGGGTACCTGGCGTCGCTGAAGAACCTCCTGGACAGGCGTGGTGAGGACTACGACCGCTACATGGCCAACCCGGCACTGGAGCAGTACCATTTCATCGGCAAGGATATCGTCACTTTCCATACCCTGTTCTGGCCCGCCATGCTGAAGTTCAGCGGCCGCAAGACGCCCGACAACATCTTTGTGCACGGGTTCCTGACCGTCAACAACGGTGAAAAGATGAGCAAGAGCCGCGGTACCGGTCTGGACCCGCTCAAGTACCTGCGCCTGGGCATGAACCCTGAATGGCTGCGGTATTACCTGGCAGCCAAACTCAATGGCCGCAATGAGGACATCGATTTCAATGCCGAAGATTTCATGTTGCGCGTGAACAGCGACCTGGTTGGCAAATACGTCAACATCGCCAGCC
>JAYVRP010000861.1:0-14071 GCA_043776215.1 Rhodoferax sp.
GCCACGATCAGCACCTGTCCGATGATGACCATGCGATACCCGATGCCGACATCCATCAGCAGCAGCCCGCTCTCCAGGAACTGGATGATCAGCGCCCCCAACACCGTGCCCAGCACCGTGCCGCTTCCACCCGCCAGCGCCACGCCGCCGATCACTGCCGCAGCGATGACATACAGCTCCATGCCGTTGCCCAGCGAACTGGTGCCGGCGTTCAGGCGCGACACCGAGACGATCGCCGCCACCGTGACCATCACGGCCAGCAGCAGGAACAGCTTGAGCATGACCCTCTTGACCGGGATGCCTACCAGCACGGCGGCCTCGGGGTTGCCGCCGATGGCGTAGACATAACGTCCGAAACTGGTGCGGTTGACGATGAAGGCCATGCCCATCACCACCACGCCCCAGATCAGCACCGGGTTGGGAACACCTTGACCGGCATCCTTGCTGGGCAACTGGTAGGCGCTCATCACGCCCACGAACAACAGCGTGGAAAAAACAAAAAACGCGGCCACGGCCCAGTCGAACCACAGAGGCGGCAAGGGGAAACCGTGCGCGGCGGCCCGGCGGCGACGGCTCAGGGTGTTCCACACGATCAGCGCCGACAACGCCAAGCCCAGCGCCCAGCTCAGGGGCGGGCCGAGCGCGCCGTCGAGGCCGCCGCCAATCAGCAGGAAGGTGGCGTCGGTGACGGGCTGCGTGCGGCCATCCGAAATAAGAAAGGCCACACCGCGAAACGACATCAAACCTCCCAGCGTGACCACAAACGAAGGCACCCCGAGGTAGGACGTGAGCCACCCCTGGTACATCGCGATCACCACCGACAAGGCCAGACCCGCGAGGCTGGCGGGAATCCAGTGCCAGCCATGGGAGTACATCAGGTAGGCGATCAGCACGCCCACGGTCGCCATCACCGAGCCCACCGACAAGTCGATCTGGCGCGCCACGATCACCAGGCCGATGGCCGCCGCCACGATGCCGACGACGGCGGACTGCTGCGCAATGTTGTAGAGGTTCTCCGGCGTCAGGAAGTTGCCGGTTGCGAGGTGGAACGCGAGTGACATGACCACCAGCACGCCGGCCATGATGGACAGCCGCAGGTCCAGCGCACTGATCTGCAAGCGGTTCTGGAGGTTTGACATGGGTGTGTCCTGAGGTGCGTCGGGCCTTGCCCGGCCGATGGGTCTGCGGCGGGTGGTTCGGGACGAGACCCGCGCCGCGGGTCTCTCAAAACTGGCGCAGCACCACTGCAAGCGCAGCGCCCGCTCCGTCTTACTTGCAGGCGGCCGGTCCCTTGGCCTTGTCGACGCCTTTGCAAGCGGCGTCCTTGGTGATCCAGCCACCCTTGATGACGACATCGAGGTTGGCCGCGGTGACAGGTGTCGGCTTGAGGAACATGGAGTTCATCTCGACCTTCTTTTCGCCGCCGCTCCACTTGGTGGCACCTGCCACCGGCTTGCCACCGGCCAGCGCCATCGCCGCGGTGATGGCTTCGCGACCGAGGTCGCGAGAGTCCTTCCAGACCGTCACGGTCTGCGTGCCGAGGGCGACGCGGTTGATGGCGCCGTGGTCGCCGTCCTGGCCAGACACGGGCACGCCCTTGAGCCCGCGTGCAGCGAGTGCTGCCACCACACCGCCGGCCATGCCGTCGTTGGAGGCCACGACGGCATCGACCTTGTTGTTGTTCTTGGTCAGGATCTGCTCCATGTTTTTCTGCGCGTTTTCGGGCTTCCAGCCATCGGTGTATTCGTCGCCGACGATCTTGATGTCACCCTTCTTGACCGCGTCGGCCAGCACTTCGGCCTGGCCTTCACGCAGGAAGTTGGCATTCGGGTCGGTCGGTGAGCCCTTGATGAACGCGTAGTTGCCCTTGGGTTTGACGGCCAGCACGGCGCGCGCCGTCATGCGCCCGACTTCCTTGTTGTCGAAGGTGATGTAGAACACGCCCGGAGCCTCGATCAGGCGGTCGTAGGCGATGACCGGAATGTTCTTCGCCCGGGCCTTGGCCAGGGCCGGCACGATCGCGTCCTTGTCCATCGCCAGGATCACCAGCGCCTTGGCGCCCTTGGCGATCAGGCCGTCGATGTCGGCCAGTTGCTTCTCGGCCGAGCCACCGGCGTCGGCGCTGACATAGGTGCCGCCAAGTTTGGTGAGTTGCGCCTTCATGGCCGCTTCGTCGGTCTTCCAGCGCTCTTCCTGGAAATTGGACCAACTCACGCCAATGGTGGCTTGGGCGAAGGCGGCGACGCTGCCCACGGCCAGGGCGAGGGCGATCAGATGGCGTTTGAATTGCATGAGTGTCTCCAGAGTGGGGCCCGGCATGGGCGGTCATTGAAAAGCTTTGTGGCTATTTATGGAGCTTCTCGGAATTCGCGACACCCACCAAACCGTTCGCCCTGAGCCTGTCGAAGGGCTGCAGGCTTCGACAGGCTCAGCCCGAACGGTGCAATGAATTGCGAAAAGATCAATAGTTCGAACGAAAAACGAAGTGTCACGGATACCGGTGCGGTGGGGTATAGGTGGAAACACTAGGGGAACGGCCTTTGCGCTAGAGTCGCCGCCATGCGTGCCTTCCCAGCCCTTGCCCTTGCCGTCATCACCAGCGTGGCCAGCGCCCAGAACGCGCCACGCGGGCCGGACGGGTTCCGCAACAACTACCCGCATGGGGAAAAACCGAGCCTGTGGGCCTGGCAGTGGGAGCGGCTGCGCGACGGTGTGCCCCAGGCGCCCCCCGCTGGCTGGAACCTTCCGGCCGTGAAGACCGATCCGGCGCTGCTGCGCTCCCTGGATACCAACCCCTCCGTCACCTGGATCGGGCACGCCACGATGTTGCTGCGGCTGGCGGGCAGGAACATCCTGTTCGACCCGGTCTTCTCGGAGCGCGTGTCGCCGGTGCGTTTCGCCGGTCCCCGGCGCATCGTGCCCTTGCCCATCGACATCCCGGACCTGCCGCGCATCGACCTGGTGTTCATCTCGCACAACCACTACGACCATCTCGATGCCGACTCCGTCCAGAGGCTGGCGGCCATGGCGCAGGGAAGTCCGCGTTTCCTGGTGCCCAAGGGGCTGAAGGCGTGGTTCACGGAGCTGGGTATCACACGTGTGGATGAATACGACTGGTGGCAGGAAACCCGTGATGCCGTTTTGCGCATCGTGTTTGTGCCGGTGCAGCACTGGAGCCGGCGTGGCGTGTCCGACACGAACCAGAGCTTGTGGGGCGGATGGGTGGTCGAAGGCGAGGGGCTGCGCCTGATCCATACCGGCGACACCGGGTACTCGCGTGACTTCCAGGATATCGGCCAACGACTGGGGCCGTTCGATATGGCCTTCATCCCGATTGGTGCCTACGCCCCGCGCTGGTTCATGAAAATCATGCATGTCAACGTGCCCGAGGCGGTGCAGATTCGCGCCGACCTGCGTGCCGAACGCGCCATCGGAATGCACTGGGGTACCTTCGAGGCGCTCACCGATGAGCCGATGGACGAGCCACCGCTCCTGCTGGCGCAGCAGCGCGAGGCGCGCGGACTGGCGCTGCAGCAGTTCGATGTGCTCAAAATCGGCGAGACGCGGCGGCTGGAGAAAGCACGACCCTGAGTGTCGCGCTCGTGCGCCGATGCAGCGTTGGCAGGTCAGCCTGCCGCGACCGCCGCGACCCGGGCCGCGTGCACCATGTCGCCTACCTGCCGCCCGGCGATGCCGGCAGCCTGCGCGCGTGCCGCCACCTCCGCTGTCGACACCGCCTGTGTGGTGGCCAGCACCGCCAGCATCTTCTGGCGCGGTGCATACGCCTGATCTTGCGGCCAGCCGCCCGCGCGGGCATCACACTGCACCGCCAGCATCAGATCGGCAAAACGCGCTGGCTTGCGAAAGGCGTCGCAGCGTTCGAGCAGTTGCACCAGCGCCTCGGCCGGCAACCCCTCGCAGCCCTGCAAGGCCACGCGCTCGCGGGCCGCGACCTCCGCGAGCCCTCGGCAGTCCGTGGGTACGCGCAGTCGGTCACACAGGTTGGTGATCGGGCCGCTGCCCTTGCGCGAGGGTGGTTCGCCGCCTTCCTGCGCGTACAGGCACAGGCAGGCAAACCGCACCGGCAAGTGGGCGTGGCATGCGGCGCACAGGTCGAGCATGCGCGCCAGGTGTATGCCGCTGCCGGGCCCGATGCCGGGCTGGTCCGCATGCAGCTCCGGCAACAGGCCCTGGTTGGCGCCGCAGGCGTGAAGCACGTCGAACATGCGTGACGGTGTGGCCTCCATCAACCCGCGTGCCAGCTCCTGCCAGACGCGCTCCGCCACGAGGGCGCCGGTCTCGCCTTGGTGGACCATTGCCTGCATCAGCGCCAGCGTTTCGGGCGCTACCTGGAAGTCGGCAAAACGCGCCGCAAACCGCGCCACGCGCAGGATGCGTACGGGGTCCTCCCGAAAGGCGTCGGTCACGTGGCGCAACACCCGGGCCTGCAAGTCACGTTGGCCATGGAACGGGTCGGTCAGCACCACCCGCGCGGGGTCGAACGTGCCATCCGGGTGCATCTGCGCGGCGTCCACGGCGATCGCATTGATGGTGAGGTCGCGCCGCGACAGGTCCTGCTCCAGCGTGACGTCGGGGGAGGTGTGAATGGTGAATCCGCGGTACCCCGGCGCGGTGCTGCGTTCGGTGCGTGCCAGGGCGTACTCTTCGTGGCTGGAGGGGTGCAGGAACACCGGGAAGTCCTTGCCCACCGGCAGGTAGCCCAGGCCCACCAGTTGGTGCGGTGTTGCGCCCACGACCACCCAGTCGCGGTCCTTCACCGGCAGGCCCAGCAGGGTATCCCGAACCGCGCCGCCAACCAGGTAGATCTGCATGCCCGCGAGTGTAGGTGAGCGCTCTCGCCGGCCGCACACCCTTGCACTCAGGGCCGCAGGCGGTAGGGTTCCTCGAAATCCAGGAAGTCCTGCTCGGCACGGGCGTCGTCGATCCAGGCCTTGACGCCGGGCAAGGCACTCAGACGCTCGATATACGCGCTGATGGCCGCCGGCACCGGCAGGGCATAGGTCTTAAGTCGCATGCACACCGGTGCGAAAAAAGCGTCGGCCACCGAAAACCGGCCAAACAGCATCGGGCCCTGGTGTTCGGCGAGCAGCGCACTCCACATTTCCACGATGCGTGCCACGTCGGCTCGCACCGCGGGTTTGTCGCGCCAGATCAATGCGCCCGCCTCCGGCAATGCGGCCTCGATGTTCATCGGGCAGGCTCCGCGCAGGGCCTGGAAGCTGGAGTGCATTTCGGCGCACACGCTACGGGCATGCGCGCGGGCCGCCCGGGAGGCGGGCCACAAGCCCGCCTCGGGGTGGGTTTCGGCCACGTATTCGCCTATGGCCAATGTGTCCCAGACCACCAGGCCGTCGTCCACCAGCACCGGCACCTTGCCCGAGGGGCTGATGGGCCCGAGACGCTTCTTGAACTGCGAATCGGGGGAGAACGCGTCGAAACGAACCATCACCTCCTCGAACGGGATGCCGGCCTGCTTGAGCAGCACCCAGGGCCGCATCGACCAGGAAGAGTAGTTTTTGTTGCCGATGTAGAGTTTGAGCATGCTTTTCTCCAAAAGTGGCATGCTAACCGGGCGCCGCAACAGTTTGTCCAGCAAAGTCATGCCAACTGGGCCGATGAACCGGTTCCGATGTTGGGTCATGAAGCACCACGCCAGGTGATTCGACATCCGGCCGGGCTGGAGCGCGCGCGAGGCCTGCTGCGCAGCTAACAGGCGGCTGAGAAAGCGCAGGCCGCGCAGGAACGTCGCCCCGAAGTTTCGTACCACTTTTTGTGGGAGGCCATTGGCGTGTCACTCTGAAGGCGCCGCCGGTGATGCTTGGGCCCTATTTGGCAATACCGAGGAAAACCGCCAAACACCGCTCCACTTCCAGCATCGCGTTCGCGTTCAGGTGTCCGATCGAAATCCCCAGCTTGTCGCGCTTCACCGTCATCGCTTTGTCCACCATTACTTGAGACGGTTTCTGGAGCCCGTTTTCATCGCTTGGCTGGACTGCCACACGCAACAGGGGCGCATCCACCATGGTGCTGGACACCAGCAATACCGTGACCGTGGCGTGCTCATCGAACTGGTCGGACTGAATGACCAAGGCGGGTCTGGGTTTGCCAAAGTCACCTTGCAGGGCGATAGTCACGAAATCGCCGCGACTCATGCGATCCAGCCGTCCACATCGGTCAAGGAGGCATCCATGAAGTCCAACATGTCTGCGTCAGCCATGTCCGCCTGAGCTGCCACCCGGGATTGGCGACGGCATTCCGCCGCGAAGTCTGGGCGCCGCGTATCCGGCACCCAGATTTGAACCGGGCGTAGGCCAGCCAGACGCATTGCGGTGCGCCGCTTTTGCACACGTTCAGCCACCGTGGTCGCCATAAACAAGATCTCTAAGAAAGTAACATGTAACACTTTAGCCGATGTATGCGCGCCACGCAACGGCTTTTCTGCGATCCGTGCCAATCTCGGCTCGGCAGGGCGTGAAATTGCTGGCGCACACCTGCGCGGCACGCACCGGTGGACCTCCACCCGGGCAATAATCCCCCTATTCCAACGGGAGACCATGATTGGCCAGGCTCTACACCGCCGCTGACCCGCACCTCGGCTCCGTCACCTACCAGGACCGCAAGCGCTGGTGGTGGCTGCTGTCCCTGGTCTACCCACTGATGCCGTTTGTCGGTTTCTACGCGCACGCGCGCACCGGCATGGAGATCATGCTGGCCCTGCCCTTGCTGATCAGTTACGGTTTCATGCCGCTGCTGGACTTCCTGATCGGTGAAGACGACAACAACCCTCCCGAGGCGGTAGTGCCGCAACTGGAGGATGACCGGTATTACCGCTGGCTGACCTGGGCCACGGTACCGCTGCACTTCGTCGCGCTGATCGGCTGCGCGTGGTGGGCCGGAACCCACGCGTTGTCGTGGTGGGCGTTTTTGTTGCTGGCCTATGTGGCTGGCGCTGGCTCCGGCCTGGGCATCAACACCGGGCATGAACTTGGGCACAAACACACCCGCACCGAGCAGATGCTGGCGCGCCTGGTGCTGGCGGTGCCGGCCTACGGGCACTTCACGGTCGAACACGGCCGGGGCCACCACCGCTGGGTGTCCACAGCCGAAGACCACGCCAGTTCGCGCATGGGCGAAAACATCTACCGCTTTGCATTGCGCGAATTGCCGGGCGGTATCCGACGCGCCTGGCAGCTGGAGAAGGAGCGACTTGCCAAGGAGGGCCGGTCGGCCTGGAGCGTGCGCAACACGATGCTGCAGTCCTATGCGGTCACTGCGCTGTTGCAGGGCGCCCTGGTGCTCGCCTTTGGCTGGGCCATGGTACCTTTTCTGGCCGTGCACAACGTGGTGGCCTGGTGGCAACTGACATCGGCCAACTACGTCGAGCACTACGGGCTGTTGCGCCAGAGGCTGCCCAACGGACGTTTCGAGGCGCCGCAGCCGCACCATTCCTGGAACACCAACCACCTGGTCACGAACCTGGCCACGTTCCACCTGCAACGGCATTCGGACCACCACGCCTACCCCTCGCGGCGTTACCAGTCGCTGCGCCATTTCGAGCAACTGCCGCAGTTGCCCAGCGGGTATTTCGGCATGTTTCCGCTGGCGTACGTGCCGCCGCTGTGGTTTCGCGTCATGGACCGCAGGCTGCTCGCGTTGCCGCATGTGCGGGGGGACTTGTCGCGCGTGAACATCGATCCGCGGCGCCGGGGGCAGATCGTGGCGCGGTACGGGTGAGGCACTCGGGACCAGTCAGCGGTCTTTGGAGCGCCCCACAAACTGCAACACGATGATTTTTTCGAACGAGGACAAAAACGCCAGCACCGCACAGGTGATGACGGAGAAGAAGATCTGCTGCCCTCCGCGCCCGAGATGGAAATAGGCTGGTTGGAGGGCGCGATCAAGCGCCGGTGCATGGACAGACGGGGAACCGGCGTGCTTATGACCTGAAAAGCCGGTTGTATTCAAACAAACGCACTATTTGGGCAGATAGTCCATTGTTCAAAGGGTGCCCTGGGTTGACCAGCGCTATGCGCTCCTCGGGCACCACCACCGAAGGCAGCAGCAGAATCGGGGATCGCTTCGAGGCGAGCCATTCGGTACCGAACTTGACGCTGGCGTGTCCGGCCGGTATCGCGGCCCAGCTTGCAGGCAGGCAGGCCGTATCCACGTCTTCACGGGCTGCCCATAGTTCTTCAGGCACGTTGATGCGGATCAGATACCGATTCAGCGGCAGACCACCATCATCCATATGTGCGGCTGTTTCAAGAACGGCCGTCGCTATCGATGGGGCTGCATACACAAGTGCCTGCCCGGTGTCGTTCCATCGGCCCGGGTGCAATGCAGCGCCTTGACCGCTCAAATCATCCGCAGCATGGGTACGGGTGTCTGCGGCGATGCGCCACAAATTCATTGATAAGCGCCGCTCTCGATGGAGCCAAGCAGACGGGTCACCACATCCATGCCGGTTGGCGTGTCCATCACGTCGGCCGGTTTGTGCCCGCCCAGTGAGGGCTGAGGCAACTCGATCCATTGCCCCAACCATTTTGCCGCGTCAAAGTCCTTGGCCAGTGGGGAGGTGCTGTTGCCGACAATATCTTGCGCGATTCCAAGCAGCCTGATCATCCCGATCGCCGCCTGGCCACCGCTGCCATTCACATACTCACCTGCGGCGGCCTTTTTTTCCGCGGTGGCTTTGGGCACGCCGATGATGGTGAAAAACCGGGACGTGGGAACCGACATCCGCCTGGAGAGATCCTTGATGAGCAAACCTTGCACGCCATGCCGTTCGATCTCGACCATTTCCATCGGCGTTGCAGTTGTGAGCGCACGGACATACGCATCGACGCCCAGCTTCGGTTTGTAGACCATGAAATTCTTTAGGGGCTTGCTTTTTGGGCTTTCACGAATAACAGTCATCAAATTCTCCAGACGTCTCAGTGTGGACCAATTGTAGTTCCATTCAAGACGGAGTACGGTTAGGAGATTCAACCCGATGCACGGCAAGCATGGCGCCGAAAAGTAGTCTGAAGTGCCGTGCTGCACTGGTGTGGTGATCTGAACGACGCACCTGGCACCTGGAAAAGGAGCGACTTGCCAATTAGGGCCTGTTTCCGCTGGCGTACGTGCCGCCGCTGTGGTTTCGCGTCATGGACTTCCGGCTGCTCGCGTTGCCGCATGTGCGGGGGGACTTGTCGCGCGTGAACATCGATCCGCGGCGCCGGGCGCAGATCGTGGCGCGGTACGGGTGAGACTCCCACACCACATCGCGTTCAATCGAATGGACCGCTGACAACGAAAAACGCCGTTCGCTGAGCCTGTCAAAGCGCCGCGCGAATGTCGTTGGTCGCTGGCACATCGCCCATACGCAGCGGCGGCGAGCGCTCCGGCACCAGGCCGGCACGGTAACGCTGCAATACAAATTGCAGCAGCAGCCCGACCAGGAACATGCGGATGTAGGACGACCGCGTGGTCCAGTCGGGAGGCAGGCGGGCTGTCAGGATTTCGGTGCCAGACCAGATCGCCCAGATCACGAGCGCGCCAGTGACTGCGCCGCGGTTGTTGCCGCTGCCGCCGGCGATCAGCATCACCCAGACCAGGAAGGTGATGAGCAGCGGATCGGTCGCCGCCGGTGACAGGAACTTGAAATAGCTGGCGGACAGGGCCCCCGCCACGCCCATCAGCGCACAGCCGATCACATAGGTTTGCAGCCGCAGCTTGTCCACGTCCTTGCCCACGGCGCGCGCCGCTTCTTCGTTGTCGCGTATGGCACGCAAGGCGCGGCCCCAGGGGCTGTCGTAGAGCCGGTTGCAGAACCACCAGCTGGCGCCCACCACCAGCCAGACCACCACGACGAAGACCCAGGCCGAGGATTCGCCTGTGGCCCAGTTCTCGAACGGCCGCGGAATGTTGGCGATGCCGAGGCTGCCGTTGGTGAGCCATTGTTCATTCACGATCACCAGGCGCAAAATCTCCGAAATGCCGATCGACGCCATGGCCAGGTAGTCGCTCTGGAGGCGCACGCAGATGCGCGCCACCGCCCAGCCGGTCACGCCAGCCACCAGCGCCGCACCCAGCAGCCCCATCGGAATCGGCAACGCAAAGCCGCCCACATGTTTGCCGCCCGACGACGCGGCCGTGATCAACGCAGAGGTATAGGCGCCGACGGCAAAAAAGCCCGCCACGCCAGCGTTGAACAGGCCGCCGTAACCCCACTGCACATTGAGCGCCAGGCACAGCAGCGCGTAGATACCGCCCGCGATCAGGAAGCCGACCAGGTATTGCGCCAGTCCATACAGGTCCATCAGAACAACCTCCCGCGCATCAGGCCCTGCGGGCGAAACAGCAGCACCAGCACCATGATCACGAACGCCACGGCGCTCTTGTAGCTGGGCGAGACCAGCGACTCGGTGCCGATCCAGGGATAGGTCGACAATTCTTCCACCAGGCCGATCAGAAAGCCGCCGGCCACCGCGCCCATGGGCTTGCCGATGCCACCCAGCAGGGCGGACGCAAACATCGCCAGCAGCAGATTCCAGCCCATGTTGGCGTGCACCTGCGTGTCCATGCCGGCCAGCACACCGGCAGTTGCAGCCAGTGCCGAGCCGATGATCCAGGTCCAGCGGATCACGCGCTCGGGCTCTAGCCCGGCCACGCTGGCGAGGTCCGGGTCATCGGCCACGGCGCGCATCGAACGGCCCATGCGTGTGTGCGACAAATACCAGTGCAAGGCGCCTGCCAGTACCAACGTCATTGCTATGGCCTGCAGATGCAGCGGCGATACGCGCAGGCTGTCGAACAGCACCAGCGGCATGCGCACGCCGTCCTGGAATACCTGGTTCTGCGGGCCCCACACCAGTTGCACCAGCGAACGGATCATGAGCGCCACACCAAAGGACGCGATCACCGCGTAGATGGTGGGCAGGCGCCGCAGCGGCCGGTAGAAAACGCGGTCCGACAGCAACGCCACCACGATGGCCAGCGCGATGCCGAACGGCAAGGCCAGCAGCGGATGGCAGCCCAAGGCCCACACCGCGCTCAAGGTTCCATAAGCGCCCAGGGTCATCACGTCGCCGTGCGCAAAATGCGAGAAGCGCAGGATGCCGTAGATCATCGAGATGCCCACGGCCCCCAGCGCATAGATGCTGCCCAGCGCCAATGCGGGAATCAGGTACAGGTTGATGAATGCCATCACACGGCCACCCCGCCGCCCAGAAAACTGCGCCGTACATCGTCGTTGGCGAGCAGGGCCTGGCCAGGCCCGGAGATGTAGTGCTTGCCGCCCACCAGCACGGTGCCGATGTCGGCAATGCGCAGCACCTGGCGCGCGTTCTGCTCCACCATCACCACCGTCACGCCGGTCTGGCGGATGTCCAGTATCAGGTCGAAGATGCGCTCCAGGTACACCGGCGACAAGCCGGCGGTGGGCTCGTCCAGCAGCAGCAGCGCGGGGTCGCTCATGAGCGCGCGGCCCAGCGCCACCATCTGCCGCTGGCCACCGGACAACTCGCCCGCCGCCTGTTTGCGCTTGGCCTTTAGATCGGGAAAAAGCTGGAACACACGCTCCAGCATGCGCCGGCCATCGGCGCGCGGCGCGGCATAGGTGCCCACGTCCAGGTTCTCCGCCACGCTGAGCGATGCGAACACATTGCGGGTCTGCGGCACGGCCGCGATGCCCAGCGGCACCAGGGCCGGGGTCGGCAGGCCCGTGATGTCCTGCCCCTTGAAATGGACCGTGCCGGAGAACCGGCTGGTCATGCCCAGCACGCTCTTGAGCAGCGTGGATTTACCCGCGCCATTGGGGCCGACGATGGCGCGCACTTCCTTGGGCGCGACCTGCATGTCGATGTTCTCGATGATGGGCGTGACGCTGTAACCCGCGCTCAGCCCCTTGATCTCCAGCAAGGGAGTCACTGGAGCACCTCTGTGCTTCGCACTGCGGTGCGAGCTGGTCCGGGGCGGCCCGGCGCGGCGCTCATGCCGCTCCCCTGGCGCCGGAGCGGAGCGCCGCATCTTCGTATTTGCCCCCGCCGAAGTAAGCCTCGACGACCCGCTCGTCGGCCCGAACCTGCTCTACCGTGCCCTGGGCCAGCAAGCGACCGCCGGTCATCACGAACACCTGGTCGCATAACTTCGACACATAGTCCAGGTCGTGTTCGATCAGGCAAAAGGTGATGCCACGCTCCTTGCGCAACGCAAGCAGCATGTCGGCGATTTGTCCGAGCAGCGTGCGGTTGATGCCGGCGCCGATTTCGTCCAGCAGCACGATGCGTGGCTCGCGCATCAGCGCGCGTCCGAGCTCCAGCAACTTCTTCTGGCCGCCCGACAGCGAATCCGCTGGCTCCAGCGCCAGCTGCTTCAGTCCCAGAAAGCCGAGCAGATCGCACGCGCGCCTGTACACCTCTTGCTCGGCTTCGCGGTATGACCCGCGCCGGAACACGGTGTTGAACACGGCTTCTCCACCGTGCAGGTCGGCCGCCACCATCAGGTTTTCGATCACTGTCAGGCGTGTGAACTCGTGTGCCAGCTGGAAGGTGCGGGCTATTCCCCGCGCCGCGCGCTTGTGCGGCGCCAGCGCCGTGATGTCGGAGCCTTCGAACATCACGCGTCCGCTGCTGGGCATCTGACTGCCCGCAAGAATATTGAAGGCGGTTGTCTTGCCGGCGCCGTTGGGGCCTATCAGGCCGGTAATGGCGCCGCGCTTCAACGTAATGCTGAGGTCGTCCACCGCCAGCACGCCGCCGAAGGACATGGTGATGCCGTTCAGGCTCAGCACAATCGCGTTCGCTCTGAGCCTGTCGACGGGCGGGTGGACATGAAATAGAGGAGCAGAGCTTCGACCAGCTCAGCCCGAACGGATTTCAGACAATGGCGCAGCCCATCAGAGGAGGCGCAAGAGGAGGCGCAAGCGGCTACTGCAGGATTTCGACCTGTTTGTACTTGTCGCCGTCGACCACGAACTTGCCGATGTGGCCGGTCACGTCGCCCCGGGCGTCGAACACGTAGGCGCCGCCGGCACCCACATAGGTGAGGGCTTTGCCTTCGGCGATCAGCTTCTTCGCTTTGGCCCATTCTCCCGGGCCTACCGCTTCGCCCTTGCCGGTGGCAATGGCCCGCAGGCCAGCCGCGATCTTGTCGCGCTCGGCGCTGCCGGCACGCTCTATCGCCAGCGCCACCATGAAGGTTGCGTCGTAGGTCTGGTCCACGAAAGCCTTGTCAGCGCCAGACTTGAACTCCTCGTTGAACATCTTGTGCAGATTGGCCTGGGCCGGGTTGTTGGCCGGCGAAGTGGGCGAGGAGAAGAAGGAATCGGCCAGCGGTTTGGCGCCCACGGCCTTGATCAAGGCCTCGTCGCGCAGGCCATCGGTGCCGATGAAGCGCTTGAACAGACCGCCTTCGAGCGATTGCTTGACGATCACGCCGCCGCTGTCGCCCGCATAAGCGATCACCACCAGCGCTTCCGGCCCGCCAGCGGTCAGCGTGGCCAGTTCGGAGCGGTAGGAGTTCTTCTTTTCCTCGTGTTTGGCCTCGGCCGTCACGGTGCCGCCGGCGGCCTTGTAGGCGGCGATGAAAGTGCCACCTATGCCCACGCCATAGTCGTTGTTGACATAGGTGACCGCCACCTTCTTGATGCCGGCCTTGAGCACCATGCGCGCCAGCACTTCACCCTGGTAATTGTCGGACGGAACCAGGCGGTACACCGTGTCTTTGTCGACCAGATTCGTCATCGCCGGGGTGGTGGCAGTGGGAGACAGCAGCACCACGCCGGCCGGAATGGTGGCCGCATTGGCGGCTGCCATGGTGGTGCCGGACATGAAGGCACCCATCACCACCGGCACCTTTTCGAGGTTGACCAGCTTGCTGGCCGCATCCACCGCAGTCTGTGCGCCGCCCTGCGTGTCGCCCACCACCAGCACCGCCTTGCCCTTGAGCAGACCACCCTGCGCGTTGATGTGCTTGATGGCCAGCGCGGCCGCGTTTTGCAGCGGCGGCATGAAATTGGCAATCGGCCCGGTGACGTCCATCAGGGCGCCGATCTTGGTGTCCTGCGCAT
>JAYVRP010000862.1:0-3933 GCA_043776215.1 Rhodoferax sp.
CGGAGACATCCCATGCAACACCACAAGGAACTGGACGCGTCGGGCCTGACCTGCCCGCTGCCCATCATCCGCACCAAAAAAGCCATGCTCGGGCTGCGCCCGGGCGAAGTATTGCGCATGGTGTCCACCGATCCGCGCGCGCCCCAGGACATCGCGCGACTGATGGCGCAAAGCGGCGACAGCGTGCTCCGGCAACTCAGCGAAAACGGCAAGTTCGTGTCCTACCTGCGCAAGACATGATGGACGCCATGGGCCCGGCGCCGATGGTGTTGTGGGGGGGCCTGGCACTGTCACTGGTGTTCGGCGCTGTCGCTGGCAAGAGCGATTTCTGCATCATGGGGGCGGTGTCCGATGCCGCAGTGCTGGGCGACTGGCGACGGGTGCGCAGCTGGGCACTGACGGTTACCGTCGCGATGTTCGGAGCCCACCTGTTGCACCATGCCGGGTTCATCGACCTGTCGCGCTCGGTGTACCAGCGCCCTCTATTGCCCTGGTTGTCGCTGCTGCTCGGTGGCGCTGTCTTCGGGGTCGGCATGACGATCGCCGGAGGTTGCCCGAACAAGAATCTGTTGCGACTGGGCGGGGGCAGCATCCGCTCCCTGGTGGTGCTGGTGTTCCTTGGACTTGTGGCCTACATGACACTGAAGGGTGTTCTTGCACCGTGGCGCGCGGGTTATCTGGACACCGTCGCCATGGACCTCTCTGCGCTGGGGTTGGCGAACCAAAGCCTGGCAACTGCGCTGACCCGCCTGACTGGAATGCCGGGCCAGACCGCGTTGCTGGTGACCATCGGTGTGATCGGCTTTTGCCTGCTGGCCGCCATCTTCAAGGACCCGGACTTCCGCCGCGACCCCGGGCAGGTCGCGGCTGCGGTGGTGCTGGGCCTGCTGGTCGCTGCAGGCTGGTACCTGACCGGACACCTGGGTTACGCGGAGAACCCCGACACGCTGGAGGACGTCTATTTCGCCACCAACAGCCGCACCCTGGAGTCGCTGAGTTTTGTGGCTCCAACTGCCTACAGCCTGGAGCTGCTGATGTTGTGGACCGACAAATCACTGCACGCCACATTTGGTATCGTGAGTGTCATCGGTATCGTGCTGGGGTCCTTTGTTGTGGCGCGCGCACAGGGCCAGTTCCACTGGGAGGGCTTTGCCTCCTTGCAGGACCTGCGCAACCACCTGCTGGGGGCGGCACTGATGGGTTTCGGCGGTGTGACCGCAGGTGGATGCACCATCGGTCAGGGCCTGTCGGGTCTGTCCACGCTGGCCCTGGGCTCCATGCTCGCGGTTGCCGGGATCGTGGCCGGATCGGTCGCCACCATGAAATGGCTGGAGCGCTGACCACGCTTGCCCGCAGCCCCCGGATTGTGCTTCAATATCAGCACTTACTAATTTAGGAGGTTCCCCATGCGCCGTGTCGCTCAACTCTTTTTTGCGCTCGTCGGCGCTGCCATGCTCTGCGGTGCGGCCCTGGCGCAGGACAAGGTGGTCTACCACATCGACGATGCGGCGACTCAAGCCACCAAGGGCCTGCGCAATATCCGCAACCACCTCGACGTGGCACCCGACACCAAGATCGCCGTGGTGACCCACGCCAACGGGGTCGACTTCCTGATGGAAGGCGCCAAGGACGCCAAAGACCCCAATATCGACTACGGCTCGCTGGTCAGCGCGCTCAAGGCGCGCGGCGTGACGTTTGAAGTGTGCGAAATCACGTTGGCCAGTCGCAAGTTGAAGAAGGAGCAGTTCAACATGGATGCAACGTTCACGCCGTCGGGTGTGGTACGCATCGGGCGCCTGCAAAGCCGCGACCACTACGCCTACATCAAGCCATGAGCCTGGCCGGCCGGCGCAGCAAGCCCTGGCTCCTGCTGCTGGTGGGTCTGGTGGCGGTTGGCGCAGAAATCGCGGCAGCGGTGGAGGTGCAGTTCAGGCAGATCGCCGAGGGTGTCTTCGCGCACATCGGCGACACCGCAGGCCGCACTTACGAGAACGAGGGCCTCAACGCCAACCTCGGCCTGGTCGTCACGCCGGCCGGTGCGGTGCTCATGGACAGTGGGGCCAGTTTCCAGTCGGCGCGCCAGATCCACGAGGCGATCCGCAAGGTCACGCAACAACCCGTCAAATGGGTCATCAACACCGGCGGACAGGACCACCGCTGGCTCGGCAACGGCTACTTCGCGTCTCAGGGGGCCGAGATCCTGGCGCACGCGCATGCCCGCGCCGACATGCTCACACGCGGCGGTGACCATGTCGCGGTGCTGCGCGACGTGCTCAAGGAGCGGGCGGACGGCACCGTGCCCGCGCTGCCCACACGCTGGATCCAGACCGATGACGCGTCCTGGGTCGCAGGTGGGGTTCGTTTCGAATTGCGCCATCGCCAGGGTGGCCACACACCCGGCGACATGATGGTGTGGCTGCCCGAGAAGAACGTGCTGTTTGCCGGCGATGTGGTGTACGTCGACCGCATGCTGGGTGTTCTGGGCGTCAGCAACATCCGCAACTGGCTCGCCACGTTCAAGGTCATCGAAGACCTGAAACCGGCCACCATCGTTCCAGGCCACGGCCGGGTGACCGACACCGCCGGTGCACAGGCAGGTACCCGTGACTACTTGCTGGCCCTGCGTGTGTTCATGAAGAAAGCCGTGGACGACGGCACCGATGTGAGTACCGCTGCAATGGCCTTCAACACCCTGCCGGCGTCCGCGCGCTACCTGCAGTTGCGCCACAGCCTCGATCTGATGCCTGGTAATGCGAGCTGGGCCTATATCGAGGCCGAACGCGAATGAACACCGTCCGATCATCCAACGGGGACGGGCACTGTCTGCGGCACTTCGAAGGAACACCCACCGGCGGCCACCATGTGTGAATTGCTGGCCATGTCGTGTGCGCTTCCGACGCAACTGAATTTCTCACTGCACGCCCTGGCCAGCCACAGCGGGCCGGCCAGTGGCACCCGCGATGGCTGGGGTGTGGCCTTTTACCAGGGTCGCGATGTGGCGCACTTCCGGGAACCGGTGGCCGCCAGCGACAGCGCGCTGGTGCCATTGCTGGAGAGCAAGGGCCCCGCCACCACGCTGGCGATCTCGCATATCCGGCGCGCCACCCTGGGCGCCATCTCGTTGGCGAACACACAACCTTTTGCGCGTGAACTTGGCGGCTGCATGCATGTTTTTGCGCACAACGGGCACCTGCCGGGCATCGAGCACGCGCCGGGCATGCACTCGGAGCACCACCGACCTGTGGGGGATACCGATTCGGAATGGGCCTTTTGCGCCCTGCTGGAACGCATGCAAGGTCTGTGGAGCCATGCCAACACACGCCCCTCGTTGGACGAGCGGCTGCGTGTGGTGCAGGCATTCGCCGCCGAGCTGCGCTTGCTCGGGCCGGCCAACTTTCTCTATGCCGATGCGGAAGTTCTGTTCGCCCATGGCCACCGGCGCATTCAAGGTGCCAGTGGCCGCATCGAGCCGCCCGGTCTTTTTTACCTGACGCAGCATTGCCACAGCCCCGACCAGTGCCTGCATGGTGAGGGGGTGTCGGTGGCACCCGGGTTTCAGACTCTGACGGTCGTGGCCAGCGTGCCGCTCAGCGACGCGCACTGGACCCCTCTGGCCGAGGGTGAAGTCATCGCCATCACCGGTGGGGAGGTCCTGGCGTGGAGCCGCTGAGCGGGCTTCGTGTGATTCATCGGGTGGCTGGGTGCATGGCACACTGAAACACACCAGCCAGCGTGGCGTCAACAAGCGCCCCGGCTTCGATGCAGCCAACCCGCAGCGCATCCCGGCGTCAGAGTGGATGCCCGGACAGCCCCACGAATGGCGAATGGCGACACAATCCTTGCCTGGGTGCGTGCTGCATCCGCCGTTGAATGACATCCGCCTGGTGACCCCCACTGACTTCTCGCTGCGCCGAATCGCTGTTTCGGCCTTCG
>JAYVRP010000863.1:0-3922 GCA_043776215.1 Rhodoferax sp.
TGGTGATCTTCTTGGTGTTCTCCACCGATTTGATCTTGCCGCGAATTTCTTTACCGATTGCCATCAGCTGCTCCTTGAACCACCAAGCGAACGCCGCGGAACCGGCTTAGCCGGGCCGCAGGCGCAGCGGCCCCCCGGGGGGGCAGCGCAGTACGCGAAGCGACAAGCGTGGGGGTAATCTAAATGGCAGCAGGCAAGGAAATTCGCGGCAAGATCAAGTCGGTGGAAAACACCAAGAAGATCACCAAGGCGATGGAAATGGTTGCCGCGTCGAAAATGCGCAAGGCGCAGGAGCGCATGCGTTCAGCACGGCCCTACAGCGAAAAGATCCGCACCATTGCAGCCAACCTTGGCAAAGCCAACCCGGAGTATGTTCACCCATTCATGCGGGCCAACTCGTCCAAAACTGCGGGCGTGATAGTGGTGTCCACTGACAAGGGCTTGTGCGGAGGTATGAACACCAACGTGCTGCGCCTCGTGACGGCAAGGCTGCGCGAATGGCAGGCCGCTGGAACTTCTGTGGAAGCAGTGGCGATCGGCAACAAGGGCCTGGGATTCCTCAACCGTATCGGCGCCAAGGTGGTGTCGCATGCGACCCAGCTCGGGGACACGCCGCACCTGGACAAGCTGATCGGGCCCGTCAAGGTCCTGCTGGATGCATACGCGGCAGGAAAAGTCAACGCGGTCTACCTGAGTTACACCCGGTTCATCAATACGATGAAGCAGGAACCGGTACTGGAGCAATTGCTGCCCTTGTCCGTCGACAAGATCGAGGCAGACGCCAGGGCCGCCGGGTCGCAGCCGGGGTGGGACTATATCTACGAGCCGGATGCGCAGGCCGTCATTGACGAGTTGTTGTTGCGTTATGTGGAGGCATTGGTTTACCAGGCCGTGGCGGAAAACATGGCGTCCGAGCAGTCGGCGCGCATGGTAGCCATGAAGTCCGCGACAGACAACGCTGGCAATGTCATTGCGGAGCTGAAGTTGATTTACAACAAGACCCGTCAGGCCGCGATCACCAAAGAACTTTCAGAAATCGTGGCCGGTGCGGCCGCGGTTTAAACGCATTTCATTTATTGGAGCAAGCAAAATGGCTCAGGCAAACACACAGGTGAACGCAGGCGTTCAGGGAAAGATTGTCCAGTGTATCGGCGCAGTGGTGGACGTGGAGTTTCCGCGGGACCAGATGCCCAAGATTTACGACGCCCTCAAGATGGACGGCTCGACCCTGACACTCGAAGTGCAGCAGCAACTGGGTGACGGCATCGTGCGCACCATTGCCCTGGGTTCTTCCGATGGTCTGCGCCGCGGCATGGTGGTGCAGAACACCGCCCACCCGATCATGGTTCCGGTAGGCAAGGCCACCCTGGGCCGCATCATGGACGTACTCGGTGCGCCGATCGACGAGCGTGGCCCGGTCGCCTCGACCCAGACGGCATCCATCCACCGGAAGGCCCCTGCGTATGACGAACTCAGCCCGTCACAGGAGTTGCTGGAAACCGGGATCAAGGTGATTGATCTGGTGTGTCCGTTTGCCAAAGGCGGCAAGGTCGGTCTGTTCGGCGGTGCAGGGGTCGGCAAGACCGTGAACATGATGGAATTGATCAACAACATTGCCAAGGCGCACTCGGGCCTGTCGGTGTTTGCCGGTGTGGGCGAGCGTACCCGCGAGGGCAACGACTTCTACCACGAGATGGCCGACTCCGGCGTGGTAAACCTCGAGAAGCTCGAAGACTCCAAGGTTGCCATGGTGTACGGCCAGATGAACGAGCCCCCAGGCAACCGTTTGCGCGTGGCCTTGACCGGTCTGACCATCGCCGAGTCGTTCCGTGACGAAGGCAAAGACGTGTTGTTCTTCGTGGACAACATTTACCGTTACACGCTCGCCGGTACCGAGGTTTCTGCCTTGCTCGGTCGCATGCCGTCCGCCGTGGGTTACCAACCTACTCTGGCCGAGGAAATGGGTCGCCTGCAGGAGCGAATCACCTCCACCAAAACTGGATCCATCACGTCGATTCAGGCCGTGTATGTGCCGGCCGACGACTTGACCGACCCGTCACCCGCAACCACCTTTGCCCACCTGGACTCCACCGTGGTGCTGAGCCGCGACATCGCTGCGCTCGGCATCTACCCCGCAGTCGATCCGCTGGATTCCACCAGCCGCCAGCTGTCCCCCAATGTGGTGGGTGAAGACCACTACAACACGGCCCGAGCAGTGCAGGGCACGCTGCAGCGGTACAAGGAATTGCGCGACATTATTGCCATTCTGGGCATGGATGAACTCGCTCCCGAAGACAAACTGGCAGTGGCCCGCGCGCGCAAGATCCAGCGTTTCCTGAGCCAGCCTTTCTTCGTGGCAGAGGTGTTCACCGGTACCTCTGGCAAGTATGTGTCTCTGGCTGAAACCATTCGTGGCTTCAAGATGATCGTGACTGGCGAATGTGATCACATGCCCGAGCAGGCCTTCTACATGGTCGGCACGATTGACGAAGCCTTCGAGAAAGCCAAGAAGATGGCGTAAGGCCTTGTGGCCGCGCAGCTAAAGGAAACCAAATGGCGACGATTCATGTTGATGTAGTCAGTGCCGAAAAGTCGATCTTTTCCGGCGAAGCCAAATTCGTGGCCTTGCCAGGGGAGATGGGCGAACTCGGCATCTACCCGCGCCACACGCCCCTGATCACCCGCATCAAGGCAGGGTCTGTGCGCATAGAGATGGCCGATGGCTCCGAAGAATTCGTCTTCGTCGCTGGCGGAATCCTGGAAGTTCAGCCCCATTGTGTGACCGTACTGTCCGACACTGCCGTTCGTGGCAAGGACCTCGACGACGAGAAGGCCAACGCAGCCAAGAAGGCAGCAGAAGAGGCCTTGAAGAGTGCCAGGGGTGATATCGATATCGCCAAGGCACAGTCGGAACTTGCGGTCATGGCAGCGCAGATCGCCGCCCTGCGCAAGTACCGCCAGAAGCGGTAAACATTGCCCGACGGCCCTTTGTGCGATGGGCCTGGCGAAGCAGTTACACCAGTCGAACGAGAGCCCCCAGGCGCCATGCCTCGGGGCTTTTTTCTTCATCCGTCACTGCAGGCTTACGCCAGGTCGGGTGTGTCGGGCAACTCGTTCTTGTCGCTGACCCCGGGGGCCGGCACAAAATGGCGTTTCAGTGGCACAGTGACCTCTTCGACGGCTTGGGCCAGACCGGCTTCAAAGCGGCCTGCCGCAAATGCCAGCGCCATGCGCTGCACCATGCCGTCCCATTCGGCGCCGCTCACCACCGCGTTGACACCCCGGTCAGCCACCAGCTCGATCTTCCTTTCGGCGAGCAGCAAATAGAGGAGTACGCCGTTGTTACGTTCCGTATCCCAGACACGGAGCTTGCTGAACGTCATCACGGCGCGCTGGCGCGTCAGTGCCGCGATGCCGGTGCCATCGACCAGATGGCGCCACAGGTAGCTGGATGGCAAACTGGCTTCGACGTGGATCCGGATTTCGCCTCCGTGCAACGCCTCGCTGGCGGCCACCAGCCGGGTCAGGCGCTCGAGAGCCTCGGGCGGGATCGCGCGCCGTGTATCGGACTCATCGAGCCAGCGGTGTTTCAGGACAGTTCGAAGTCGTCGCAACATGCGGGGTGCCTCACCAGTTGCCAGAGGCGCCACCGCCTCCGAAGTCTCCACCGCCACCGGAGCTGAAGCCGCCACCGCCGCCACCGCGGCTGCCGCCCCCGGCGCCCCAGCCCCCGCCGGCACCGAAGCCACCACCCCACCCCCGGCCGCGTACCGGTGAGGCGAATCCCGCCACCAAGGCGTATACCAGCGCAATGACAGTTGCGGCACCGGCGATCAGGGCGCTGGCAGTCACCAGCAAGGCCAGGCCTCCGACCCCAACGCCTGTCAGCAGGGCGCCGAGTTTGCGGCCGAAGATGCTGCGC
>JAYVRP010000864.1:0-3921 GCA_043776215.1 Rhodoferax sp.
TCCGCGGCCACCCGTCCGCCTGGGCTTGCCGTTCGGCGCGAGCATAAGAGACGCACCCTGGCACGCAAGGTGCGACTTGTCACCTGGGGGACCAGCACCGACACGCGCGTGCGCCACTCTGCGGCCGGAAACACGCCAGTGTCTTTCTGAGGACGCCTGACCCCGGCGCTGGCACGAAGCATGCATTGGCGATGGCGGAAGTTTGGTCTTGGTCCGGGATTAACTTATGTTGATTTTGCATACTCAGTCCGAGTAAACCCCGATGACTGCGGCATCCGAAGTCGCTAAAGTCCGTCGGTTGCCCAAGTGCGCGGCACATTCGTGATGTTTACGGCATCCCATTTATTTGATATGAAACTGAGGAAACCACAATGAAATTTTCAAGATTGCAGCTGGCTGCGGGAGCCGTCGCCACCCTGGGCGCCCTGATGGCGGCTCCGGCTCATGCTGGAAAGACACTCGACGCAATCAAGGCCCGCGGCCAGGTGGTGTGCGGCGTGAATACGGGCCTGGCCGGTTTTGCGGCTGCCGACTCTTCAGGCAAGTGGTCCGGCCTGGACATCGATGTCTGCAAGGCCCTGGCAGCCGCCGCGCTGAGCGACCCCGAGAAGGTCAAATACGTCCCCCTGAACGCCCAGCAACGCTTCACGGCGCTGCAGTCGGGCGAAGTGGACGTGCTGGCGCGCAACACCACGTTCACCCTGACGCGTGATGCGTCGCTGGGTCTGAGCGTCACCGTGACGAACTACTACGACGGTCAGGGTTTCATGGTTCCCGTGAAGAGCAAGATGAAAAGCGCCAAGCAGCTCAAGGGCCAGACCGTCTGCGTGCAATCGGGCACCACCACCGAGAAGAACCTGACCGACTATTCCAAGGCCAACGGCCTGAACATCAAGCCGGTTGTGTTTGAAAAGCTTGAAGCCGCTGAAAACGCATACTTCACTGGCCGCTGCATCGCCTACACGACCGACGCATCGGGCCTGTCCTCCACCCGCAGCAAGGTGGCCAAGGACCCCAAAGAACACATGATCCTGCCCGAACTGATCTCCAAGGAACCCCTGGGCCCGATGGTGCGTCGCGGTGACGACGAGTGGTTCGCCATCGTGAAGTGGGTGATCTACGGAACCATGGAAGCCGAGGAGTACGGCGTCACGCAAGCCAATGTCGACCAGATGAAGGCCACCAGCACCGACCCGGTGGTGCAGCGCCTGCTCGGCGGCGGCAACGAAGACACCGGCAAACTGCTGGGCCTCGACAAGGACTGGATGGCGCGTGTGATCAAGTCTGTGGGCAACTACGGCGAGAGCTTTGAGCGCAACGTCGGCCCGAAGACCCCGCTGAACCTGCCCCGCGGCATCAACAACCTGTGGAACAAGGGCGGCCTGATGTACGCCTACCCGGTTCGCTGACCTTCCCGTACGCCGACAAATAGCTGCTGCCGGAGCCATCCCCATGGTCCGGCAGCAGTTTTTTTGTGTCCTTCCTTGAGCCAGCCCGCACAGAGTGATTGCCATGACCCAGAAGTCCCCCCCGACCAAGAAGAGCTGGTCCTGGCGCAGCCAGGCGTTCCGGGGCCTGATCTACCAGATCGTCGCCATTGGTGCCGTAGGCCTGGCGGTCTGGTGGCTGGCCTCCAACACCATGCACAACATGCAAGTGCGCGGCATCCAGAGCGGTTTTGATTTTCTCAAGGGTCCGGCCGGCTTCGACATTGGCGAGAGCCTGTTCCCCTTCGATTCCAGCCAACCCTACTGGCAGGCCTTCCTGGTCGGGCTGGCCAACACCCTGCGCGTGGCCATTGTCGGCATCATCCTGACCACCATTCTGGGCACCCTGCTCGGCGTGGGCCGGTTTTCGCGCAATGCGCTGGTGCGCGGCCTGTGTTACGCCTACGTCGAGTTTTTTCGCAACGTGCCAGTGCTGCTGCAGTTGTTGATGTGGTACTTGCTGTTTACCGAAGTGCTCCCCGCAGCGCAGGACGCCTGGACCCTCGGGCCGCTGTTCCTGAGCAAGGGTGGCCTGAGTTTTCCGATTCCGATTTGGGAGATGGGCCATCTGTGGGGCTTCCTCGGCATGATCGCCGGTGCAATCCTGGCATTCCTGTACCGCCACTGGTCCTTCAAACAGTTCGAGGCCACGGGCAAACTCAAGAGCATGTTCTGGGTGCCGCTGGCCATTTTTGTGGTGGTGGGCGTGCTGGCCTGGTTTGCCGGCGGTGGCCCGGCCCAGTTCGAATTTCCGGTCAAGGGAGATTTTTCGATCGAACAAGGCGGCTCGTTGACGCCCGAGTTCCTCTCGGTACTGCTCGGGCTCACGGTCTATACAGCGGCCTTTGTCGCCGAGGTGGTGCGCGCCGGCATCAGTTCGGTGTCGCGCGGCCAGGGCGAAGCGGCGGCGGCATTGGGGCTGAACCAGGGGCAGACCATGCAGCTGGTGATGTTGCCGCAGGCGCTGCGCGTGATCATTCCACCCATGACCAACCAGTTCTTGAACCTGACCAAGAACTCGTCGCTGGCAGTGGCCATCGGGTACCCGGACGTAGTGTCGATCGCCAACACAGCGCTCAACCAAACCGGACGCGCCGTGGAATGTATTGCCATCGTGATGCTGGTGTACCTGACCACATCCCTGACGACCTCCTTGCTGATGAACTGGTACAACACCCGTTCGGCCATCAAGGAGCGCTGAACGCGAGACCCTCCCCATGACTGCCCAAACCTTTCAAACAATAGCGCCGCGCCCGGCGCCGGTCCGCACCGACGGCCCTATCGCCTGGATACGCATCAACCTCTTCAGCGACTGGGTTACCGGCGTCATGACCTTGGTCATCGGTGCTGTGCTGCTGGCCACGATTCCCCAGTTGTTGAGCTGGGCCGTGTTTCGGGCATCGTGGGCCCCGAACTTCGAAGCCTGCCGCGTCGACGGAGTTGGCGCGTGCTGGGGCGTGGTGGCGGAAAAATACCGCATCATCCTGTTTGGGCGCTACCCGTTCGAAGAACAGTGGCGACCGCTGGTGGCCACGGGTTTGTTGCTCGGCCTGCTGGTGGCCAGCTGCATGCGTGCCTTCTGGAAGTCCTGGCTGGTGATCCTCTGGGCGCTCGTGCTGGCGGCGTTCTTCGCACTGATGTATGGCAACACCATGGGCCTGAGCAAGGTGGAAACCGACCGCTGGGGGGGCCTGCCACTGACCATCCTGCTGGCATCACTGTCCATGGTGATCGCCTTTCCAATCGCCATGGTGGTGGCGCTGGGGCGGCGCTCGAATCTGCCAGCCATTCGCACTTTCTGCACCATTTACGTCGAGCTGATCCGCGGTGTGCCGCTGATTTCCGTGCTGTTCATGGCCTCGTTCATGTTCCCCTTGTTCATGCCTCAAGGGTTTTCGATCGACGTGTTGATCCGGGTGCTGGTGGGTATCACGCTGTTCGCCGCAGCCTACATGGCCGAGGTGATCCGTGGCGGCCTGCAAGCCATTCCGAAAGGCCAGCTCGAAGCCGCTGCCACGCTGGGCCTGTCGTACTGGCAGACGCAGCGAAAAATCGTCCTGCCGCAGGCACTGGCCATGGTGGTGCCGAGCATCATGAACAACTTCATCGGACTGTTCAAGGACACCTCTCTGGTCACGATCGTGAGCCTGTATGAATTGACCGGCGCCTTGTCACTGGCCCTGAACTCCGATGCCAACTGGCGGCCCTTCAAAATCGAGGGTTACCTGTTCATCGCGATGATTTATTTCGTTTTCTGTTTCTCCATGTCGCGTTACAGCATCTGGGTGGAGAAGCAGGTCAACAAGGGCAAGGCCCGCTGACCGGGTACGCCGTCGCAGTCACCTTCTTCCACTCACCAATACCGACCCACCATGGCAGAACCCATCATCAAATTCGACAAGCTCAACAAGTGGTACGGCAACAACTTCCACGT
>JAYVRP010000865.1:0-3917 GCA_043776215.1 Rhodoferax sp.
GTGATCGCCACCCCCCAGGGTTCGCACATCCGCACCCGGGCCGCCGATGGCAGCACCCGCGAGGTGCTCAACATGTGCGCCAACAACTACCTGGGGCTGTCTTCCCATCCGCAGGTGATCGAGGCCGCGCATGAAGCCCTGCGCACCCATGGCTACGGGCTGAGTTCGGTGCGTTTCATCTGCGGCACCCAGGACCTGCACAAGACCCTCGAAGCCCGGCTGTCGCGTTTCCTGGGCACCGAGGACACCATCCTGTACGCGGCGGCGTTCGACGCCAATGGCGGGCTGTTCGAGCCGCTGCTGGGCGAAGAAGACGCGGTCATCAGCGACGAACTCAACCACGCGTCGATCATCGACGGCATCCGCCTGTGCAAGGCGCGGCGCTACCGGTACAAGCACAACGACATGGCCGACCTGGAGCGCTGCCTGGAGCAGGCGGCCAGCGAAGGCGCCCGCTTCAAGCTGGTGTTCACCGACGGCGTGTTCTCGATGGACGGCACGGTCGCGCGTCTCGACGCCATGCGCACCCTGTGTGACCGGCACGGCGCCCTGCTGGGCGTGGACGAGTGCCATGCCACCGGTTTCATGGGCGCGACTGGCCGCGGCACCCACGAGCACCGGGGCGTGGTGGGGCAGATCGACATCATCACCGGGACCCTGGGCAAGGCACTTGGAGGCGCATCGGGGGGATTCACGAGCGCACGGCGCGAAGTGATCGAATTGCTGCGCCAGCGTTCCCGACCCTACCTTTTCTCCAACACGCTGGCCCCCTGCATCGCTGGTGCCTCGATCGCGGTGCTGGACCTGCTCGAGGGCTCCACGGCGCTGCGCGATACGC
Organism: Rhodoferax sp.; assembly: GCA_043776215.1. Classification (GTDB taxonomy): domain Bacteria; phylum Pseudomonadota; class Gammaproteobacteria; order Burkholderiales; family Burkholderiaceae_C; genus CAISIP01. Next base: position 839 of record JAYVRP010000865.1, read on the forward strand.
TGGCCGACAACACCCGCCACTTCCGCGCCGCCATGACGCAGGCGGGTTTCGATATCAAACCCGGCGATCACCCGATTGTCCCGATCATGGTGTACGACGCCGCTCAGGCGCAGAAGTTGGCAGCGCGGATGCTGGAGCTCGATGTGTACGTGGTGGGTTTCTTTTTTCCGGTCGTCCCCAAGGGGCAGGCGCGTATCCGGGTGCAGATCAGCGCGGCGCACAGCCGCGAGGACCTCGACCATGCGATCGGGGCATTCATCCAGGCCGGGCGCGAGCTCGGCCTGCTGACGCCGGAAGGGCGCACATGACTCCCCGTATCCTGATCATCGGCGCCAATGGCCAGATTGGCACCGAGCTCACGCATGCGCTGGTGCAGCGCCATGGTGCCGACGCCATCACCACCAGCGACCTGGTACCCGATGGCCGGGTGCTGGGTGTGCGCCACGAGGCGCTCGACGCCACCGAGTCCGGCGCGCTGACCGAGGTCGTGGAGCGCCACCGCATCACGCAGATCTACCTGCTGGCGGCGGCCTTGTCGGCGCGCGGCGAGCAACATCCCAAGTGGGCCTGGGACCTGAACATGAAGGGTCTGCTCAACGTGCTCGACATTGCCCGCACCCACAAGCTGGAGCGGATATTCTGGCCGAGCTCGATCGCCGCGTTCGGGCCATCCACACCGCGCGACCACACACCGCAGAAGACCGTCATGGACCCGTCCACGGTGTATGGCATCTCGAAGCTGGCCGGAGAGGGCTGGTGTGCCTGGTACCACCGCAACCATGGAGTCGATGTGCGCAGCCTGCGTTATCCGGGCCTGATCAGCTGGAAGACGCCCCCCGGCGGCGGCACCACCGACTACGCGATCGAGATTTTCCATGCCGCGCTGAAGTGCGGTCGTTACACCAGTTTCCTGGCCGCCGACACGGCCTTGCCGATGATGTACATGCCCGACGCCATCCGTGCCACGCTGGAGCTGATGGAGGCGCCGCCTGCGTCGGTGCGCGAACGCCAGTCGTACAACCTGGCGGGCATCAGCTTCACGCCGGTGCAGATTGCCGCCGCCATCACGCGGCAGTTGCCGGGGTTCGTGTTGGGTTGCGAGCCCGACTTCCGACAGGCCATCGCCAACAGCTGGCCGCGCTCCATCGACGACAGCGCAGCGCAGGCCGATTGGGGCTGGCGGCCGCAGTACGACCTCGATGCCATGGTGCACGACATGCTGGTCAACCTGCAGCACCGAACACCCACCGAACACCGATAGACTCGGCGCATCGTTGACTTATGCATCCCGTGGGGATGGACCGACCATGCGCACGCGACTCATTCCGTGGATCTTGACTGCGACCCTGCTGGGCGCCTGTGGCTCCACCGTCGAGAACCCGGTGACAGGCCAGAAAGAGCGCACCGTGCTGGACGAGCCCGGCGAGATCGCCCTGGGCCGCAAGGAGCACGCGCAGGTGCTGCAGGAGATGCCGGTAGTCGCCAACGAGCGTTTGCAGGCCTACGTGAACTCGGTAGGCCAACGTCTTGGGAAGCTGTCGCACCGCGCCACCCTCGATTGGCACTTTACCGTGCTCGACAGCCCGGACATCAATGCCTTTGCACTGCCGGGGGGGTATGTCTACATCACCCGGGGCCTTCTGGCCTACCTCGACAGCGAGGCGGAACTCGCCGGTGTGCTGGGCCACGAGATCGGACATGTGACGGCGCGCCATGGCGCGCAACGCGCAACGCGGCAGCAGGATGCCGGCCTCGGTGTGTTGGCCGCGAGTGTGCTGGGAGCGGTGCTGGAGAGCCGGGGAGTGGGCGGCGCCGGTCGTATTGCCAGTGACGTGTCGCAGGCCGCGGCGGCGGGTTATGTCGCCTCGTACGGGCGCGAGCAGGAGTTGCAGGCCGATGGCCTGGGTGCCGAATACCTGTCGCGCAGTGCCTACGACCCGGTGACCATGGTCCAGGTGATCCGTGTCCTCAAGAGTCAGGAGCAGTTCGCGGCGGACCAGGCGCAAGCCCAGGGGCGCCCGGTACCGCCCGCCAACGGCTGGCTCGCGTCGCATCCCAGCAACGACCAGCGCCTGCAGGCCATTGGCAAGCTGGCGGCGCAATATGCCAGCGGCAATGCAGACCCCGGACGCGAGCGTTACCTGCAAGCTCTGGAGGGGCTGCATTTTGGTGAACGCGCCAGCGAGGGCCTGACCCGTGGGCGCAATTTCTACCACGAGGCGCTCAACCTGGCGATCACGGCGCCAGCGCAATGGATGATCCAGAATGGTGCGGACCGTGTGGTACTGGTGAACTCGGCGCGCGACGCGGCGCTCGCTGTGCGACTGGTTCCGCCCGCCCTGGGCACGAACCATGACGAGATCATCCGCAGGGCGTTCCAGCCCGTGTCCGGGCGCACCGAACGGCTCGTGATCAACGGGCTCTCCGCCACCCAGTTCACGGGGGTGCGTGCCAATGCCCAGGGGCAGAATGAGCCACTTCTGGTGACCGTCGTATCCGGCGCGGGCAACAGCCGTTTTGCGTTGTTCTGGAGTGCCCGTGACGCGACTGCGCTGCAGCGTGCGCAGCCCCAGTTGCAGCAGGCGCAAAACACCTTTCGCACCATGGATGCGGCCGACCGTGCCGCGGCGCGACCCTGGTTGCTGCGCACGGGTGCGCTCCCCCCCGGCGGGTTCACCGAGCTGGCCCGGCGCTCTCCGCTGGAGACGCCCGAGCAGCAACTGCGCCTGATCAACGGGGTGTATGGTGGTGGAGAGGTGCGTGTCGGCCAGCGGGTCAAATGGGTCGAGCGGCAATAGGACGACAGGAGGACATTCGATGGCGGAGTTTGATTTTGATCTTTTCGTGATTGGTGGCGGCAGCGGTGGTGTGCGCGCGGCGCGCATGGCGGCGCAGCGCGGCGCACGGGTGGCGCTGGCCGAGCAGGGCGGCACCCAGGGCCTGGGCGGCACCTGCGTCAACGTGGGGTGTATTCCCAAGAAACTCTACAGCTACGCGGCGCATTACGGCGAGGCTTTCGAGGAGAGCCACGGTTTCGGTTGGGAGGGCGAGGCGCCACGGCTCAACTGGCAGACGCTCA
>JAYVRP010000866.1:0-13937 GCA_043776215.1 Rhodoferax sp.
GTGGAAGTTGAGGTAGCGCTGAATGGTGGGCAGATCAATCACGCCCGCGGCGCGCAGCTTTTTCGGATCATCCGTCTTGAGCTCGTTCATCGCGGAGCAGGTGCGGTTGATGACGCGGCTGATGCCGGACTCGCCGACGAACATGTGGTGCGCTTCTTCGGTCAGCATGAACTTGGTGGTACGGGCCAGCGGGTCGAAGGCGCTCTCGGCCAGCGCGCAGAGCTGGAATTTGCCGTCGCGGTCGGTGAAGTAGGTGAACATGAAGAAACTCAGCCAGTCTGGAGTTTCTTCATTGAAGGCTTGCAGGATGCGTGGGTTGTCCACCTGGCCGCTGCGACGCTGCAACAAGGCCTCGCCTTCCTCGCGCCCGTCGCGCCCGAAATGCTTGTGCAGCAGGTAGACCATGGCCCACAGGTGACGGCCTTCTTCCACGTTGACCTGAAACAGGTTGCGCAGGTCGTACTGGCTCGGGCAAGTCATGCCCAGATGGCGCTGCTGCTCCACGGAAGCCGGCTCGGTATCGCCCTGGGTCACGATGATGCGCCGCAGGTTCGCGCGGTATTCGCCGGGCACGTCATTCCAGGCCGCTTCACCCAGGTGATCGCCAAAATGGATCTTCCGATCCTTCTCACCGGGATTCAGGAAGATGCCCCAGCGGTAGTCGGGCATCTTCACATGGCCGAACTGAGCCCAGCCCTCGGGATCCACACTGACGGCGGTGCGCAGATAGACGTCGAAGTTCTGGCTGCCGTCCGGCCCCATGTCGTCCCACCAGCTCAGAAAGCTCGGTTGCCATTGCTCCAGGGCGCGCTGCAAGGTGCGGTCCTCGGCCAGGTTGACGTTGTTGGGGATCTTTTCGCTGTAGTTGATGGTGCTCATGATTACTCCTAAAGAAACATCTGGAATCCATTGACTCTGCCCCCGTCGAACCGGCTCTGGGCAGGCCCCTGCGCTCAGGACAGTCTGGTCGAAGGGCCTCTGGTCGTGGCTGCGAAGTGTTGACAGGTTCAGTCTGATCGGGTGGCGGCAGGGCTTTTCTAGACGCGGTTCCAGTCGAAAACCGCTTTGTCGCCTTTGCCGTAGACCTTGAGTGCGCCCTTTTCACCGACGGCATTGGGCCGCTGGAAAATCCAGTTCTGCCATGCGGTCAGGCGGCCGAATACGCGGGTGAACATGTTTTCCGGCCCATTGAAGCGCAGGTTGGCCTCCATGCCAGTGAGCGCATCCGGACTCATGGCAACACGCTCTTCAATCGCAATACGCGTTTCGTCCGCCCAGTCGATGTCGTCCGGGTTGCTGGTGACCAGGCCCACCGCAAACGCTTCATCGGCGTCCAGCGGCTTGCCGGCGATGGCTCGGACGGCGTCGAGGGCCGGTTGTTCGTCGTAGAAGCGACGCTGCAGGCGGCTTTGGCCGGTGACCATGGGATAGAACCCGAAATTGGTGTCCCCCACGGTGATCCTGGGCGCATTCGCGGCGTCGTCCGGCAGCGCCAAATGGTAGCTGCGGTCGCAGGCCAGCGCCAATTCGAGCAGCGTGCCCGCAAAGCAGGAGCCAGACTCGATTAAAGCGAACAGGCTGCGTGAAGACAGGTCCAGGCGGCTGAAAGTGCGCCGCAACAGGCCAATGGTTTCACGCACCAGCCAATGGTCCTGGTGTGCGACGAGTGCGGCATCCATGGCCAGCATGGCCGCCGCGTCGCCCCGGGTCTTGATCAGCCAGGTGCCGATGTCTGGTTCATTGGTGCGCATTTCCAAAATGGCGTCTTCGAGTTCGCGGCCCATCTGCAACGCATACCACGCGGCACCGGCGGCTTCGATACCGGGAATGTCGGAGGGTTGCGGCCCGGTGGGGCCTTTGACAGTGAAACTGGCCGTGCGCCTGGCGCGGTCGATTTCAATGTCGATGAACGGGTAGCGCAGGGCATCGGCTTCGATGGTCCGTGACAGCGGTGGCAATGCCACGCCCTTGCCATCGGCCGGGCGGTCGCTTCCATGGGCCAGTTGTAACGCGCGCTCCCGGACCTTTGCAGCAAAAGCGGCAGGTTTGGCAATATCGTCGACCAGGCGCCAGTCTTTGGCCTTTTGCCCTCGCACGCCTTCCACACTGGTGCAGAACATGTCTGCCAGGTCGTGGCGCACCTTCTTTTTGTCGGTGACTCGGGTCAGGCCACCGGTGCCCGGCAATACGCCTAGCAGCGGAACTTCAGGCAGGCTGACCGCGCTGGAGCGGTCGTCCACCAGAATGATCTCATCGCAGGCCAGTGCCAATTCGTAACCACCACCGGCGCAGGCGCCGTTGACTGCCGCCAGAAACTTCAGCCCGCTGTGGGCGCTACTGTCCTCCAGGCCGTTGCGGGTTTCGTTCGTGAATTTGCAAAAATTGACTTTCCAGGCGTGGCTGCTCACACCCAGCATGAAAATATTGGCACCGGAGCAGAACACCTTCTCCCTCGCGCTGGTGATAACCACGGTACGCACCTCGGGGTGCTCAAAGCGGATGCGGTTGATGGCGTCATTCAATTCGATGTCCACGCCCAGGTCATAACTGTTGAGCTTGAGTTTGTATCCGGGACGCAAACCAGCGTCTTCGTCAAAGTCAGCCGACAGCGTGGCCACCGGGCCGTCGAATTTCAGTTTCCAATGGCGGTACCGACTGGGATGGGTCTGGTAATCAACGCGGGCAGTTTGGGGCATTTGGCCTCCGAAATATGAATTAAATTGCACTTATTTGGTTGCTGATTGGTATGCAGTTTAATGCGTGTATTTTTCAAGTCAAGCATTTTTATGCATCTTTGAAGCTTGGGTTTCTTGCCCTGAGATCGCAAGCGCCTCACGCACGAGGCTGCGCAGGGCCGCGAACGTCAGCGCCAGTGCGGCCGCACTGGTATCCAGCCGGAACTCCGCCTTGGAATAAAACGCTGCCCGTCCGGCCAGGATGCCCTTGAGGTCTTCCATGGCTTCCCGATTGCCCGCCATTGGTCGCAAGTCGCCCTGTGCGGCCACGCGCTTCATGTGGTCCTCCGGATCCGCCTGCAACCAGACTGTCGTGCAATGTGCCAGCAACTGGTTGAAGGTGGCAGGGTCGGAAACCAGCCCGCCAGGGATCGCGATCACGGCCTCGGGATAGATCTGGATGGCCTCCTCCATGGCGCGCCGCTCGTAGCGCCGGTACGCATTCTGGCCATAGAGGGCCTGGATCTCATTGATGGAGCAGCCGGCGAATTTCTCGATCTCCCGGCTCAGTTCGACGAAGGGAAACCCGAGATCGTCGGCCAGCATGTGCCCGAGCGTGGATTTGCCTGCGCCACGCAGACCCAACAGCGCCACGCGGGCGCTGCGCTGCAATTGTCCGCGTCCGTGCGCGCCGCCGGTGCCGAGCAACTCACCAATCGATTCGCGCACCCGGCGCAACGTCGCCTCGTCACTGTGCTCCAGCAGTTCACGGATCATCAGCCACTCGGGCGAACGGGTTGTCGGATCGTCCAGCAACTCGGCGAGCGTGCACTTCAAGGCAAGCGCCACCTGCAGCAGCACCAGCACCGACGCGTTGCCGACGCCGTACTCGAGATTCGCAAGGTGGCGCTCCGACACATCGGCCGCGCTCGCCAATGCCTTGCGCGTCATGCCGCATCGGGACCGCAACAGCCGCACCCGCTTTCCCAGCCCCTGCAGAAACGGATGCCTGGCGGCGTCGTTGGCGCTGCTCCGCGCGGGCCGCAGGTGTGTCGCAGCATCCGGTTCCCGGGTGGTGGCAGCCGGCGCCGAGGCTCCAGGCACAACTTCAGTGAGATGCAATATAGTGCTTGACATGGGAATCGTGTGAGACTAAAGTTCTGAACGGCACAATACTGCAACTGTCGAGACTTGACAAGCTCGATCTGAAACAAATTTCCTGTTCAATGAGGTGATCCGATGCCAACGACCCGCCCCAACTCCGCCGGCCCGACGCCGGAAAGTCGCAAGACCCAGATGGCTGGCTTGGTCGCGCAATTTGCCGGGCAGCGCCCCCTGCCCAACCGTCACGAGCGCTCGCGCCCTGGTGCTTGGCCTGCTGCATCAGGGGCAGACCCAGTTCGCGAGTGAGCGCGCCCGCAAGGCCACACAGACCACACCAGGGAACGCAATGAGTTCCCATCCTCCAGGAGACCAACATGACTGACCACAATGACCCGGGCGACGCAGTGGCAGCCCCGCCGGCCCGGTTCAACTTTGCCCAGCACCTGATCGACTGCAATTCGAAGCGGCCGGGCAAGACGGCATTTGTCGATGACGCAGGCGCGTTGACCTATGGCGCGCTGGAAGACCGCGTGCGGCGCATGGCGGCGGGATTGCGATCGCTGGGCATGCGTCGCGAAGAACGTGTGTTGTTGCTGATGCACGACTGCACCGACTGGCCCGTGAGTTTCCTGGGCGCCATGTATGCCGGCCTGGTGCCGGTGGCAGTGAATACGCTGCTCACCGCGGACGACTACGCCTACATGCTCGAAAATTCGCGCGCCCAGGCCGTGCTGGTGTCCGGCGCGCTGCTGCCGTCATTGACAGCGGCCATGACACGCTCGGACCACGAGGTGCACAAGGTTATCGTCTCACGCCCGATGGCGCCATTGCACCCTTCGGAAGTCGAACTGGAAACCTTTCTGCAGGCCCACGCGCCGGCCGCAAAACCCGCCGCCACAGGTGCCGATGACCCCGGGTTCTGGCTCTACTCGTCAGGCTCCACTGGCCGGCCCAAAGGCACCGTTCACTCCCATGCCAACCCGTTTTGGACGGCCGAGTTGTATGGAAAAAACGTGCTCCGCATCCGGGAGGACGACGTCTGCTTCTCGGCTGCCAAATTGTTTTTTGCCTATGGTCTGGGTAATGGCCTGAGCTTTCCGATGAGCGTGGGTGCCACGACGATTCTGATGCCCGAGCGACCCACGGCAGACGCCACCTTCAAACGCTGGCTCGGTGGTGTGGGGGATCTCCGGCCGACCGTCTTCTTTGGCGCGCCGACCGGATTTGCCGGCATGCTGGCCAACCCACAACTGCCGGAACCTGGCGCAGTCGCGCTACGTCTGGTGTCCTCTGCCGGTGAGGCCTTGCCGGCCGATATCGGTGAGCGCTTCAAGGCGCATTTCGGGGTCGACATTGTGGACGGCATCGGCTCCACCGAAATGCTGCACATCTTCATGTCCAACCGGCCCGAGCGTGTGCGTTACGGCACCACCGGCTGGCCGGTGCCGGGTTACGCGGTCGAGTTGCGCGGTGAAGGCGGTGCCGGCGTGCCGGACGGCGAGCCGGGTGACCTGTATATCCATGGCCCGAGCGCGGCCTTGATGTACTGGGGCAACCGCGCCAAGACGCTTGAGACGTTCCAGGGCGGCTGGACCAAGAGCGGCGACAAATACGTGCGCAACAGCGATGGCAGTTACACCTACAGTGGCCGCAGCGACGACATGCTCAAGGTCGGTGGAATCTACGTGAGCCCCTTCGAGGTCGAGGCGACGCTGGTGCAGCATCCTGCGGTGCTTGAAGCCGCGGTCATCGGCAAGGAGGATGCCGAGGGTCTGACCAAGACCAAGGCCTTCGTGGTGCTCAAAAGCGGCGCCACGGTTGACGAGGACGAACTCAAGGTCTTCGTGAAGGAGCGCCTGGCGCCCTACAAATACCCGCGATTCATCGAGTTCGTCGACGAACTGCCAAAAACGGCGACCGGCAAAATCCAGCGCTTCAAGCTGCGTGAGCTTGAAGCTGGGCGCCATTGAGACAGCCATGACAATCACACGGCCGCCCAAAGGTGCTCAGCACCGCAGTCTGCATGGCGAAGTTAAACCGGTGAACGTCGAGTTTGTGCATATCCAGTGGGGCGACCACCCGGTGCGGATCGAACACGCGTGGATTGCGCGCGAAACGCGCGTCGCGCCGCTGATGGTTTTTTTGCATGAAGGCCTGGGCTCGCTGGGCATGTGGAAGGATTTTCCCCAGCGCCTGTGTGCGGCGCTGGGGTGCCGGGGGCTGGTCTACTCGCGCCCGGGTTATGGCCGCTCCACAGCGCGCGCGGCCGGCGAAGCGTGGAACCTCGACTTCATGCACCGCCAGGCGCACGAAGTGCTTCCGGCGCTCCTGGAGGCGCTCCATGTCGACATGGCACGCGACCCAATCTGGCTTTTTGGCCATAGTGACGGGGGTTCGATTGCGCTGCTGTTTGCGGCGCGCCATAGCCATCAACTCCGCGGCGCGGTGGTGCTGGCTCCGCACATCATGGTGGAAGACCTGTCGGTGAACAGCATCGACAAGGCACGCCAGGCCTACCTCGATACCGACTTGCGCGAGCGTCTGGCGCGTTACCACGACGACCCGGATTCGGCCTTTTGGGGCTGGAGCCGCGTCTGGCTGCAACCAGCGTTCAGACTTTGGTCCATCGAGGTGGAGCTTGGCACCATTACCTGCCCTCTTTTGGCGGTACAGGGGTTGGACGACGAATACGGAACGCTCGAACAGATACGCAGAATCGGGCGGCGCGTGCCGCAGGCCCGGCTGCTCGAATTGGGCCATTGTGGGCATTCGCCGCACCGCGACCAGAGTGAGACGGTAATTGCGGCCGTCGCCGAGTTTTTCAGTGCCCATGTGAGCCGTCGCTTGCCTTGATTGCACGGCTGCGCTGCAGGGTTCAAGCCGCTCTGGGGGAGTCGCGGGATCGACCGACAGATCAGGTGCCGCTGCGCTGGACCTTCAGGCGTATAGTGTCAACGCTCCAGCCCTTGCTGCGGAGATGGGATTCGAGCGCTGGCAGGAGTTGCCGCATTTTTGCCGCTGCCGCGTTGTTTTCGAGCAGCAGGCACCATGAGGTGCCATCGATCGGGCCGGCCTTCACGGTTGCGCGCAGGGCCGGGGGAATGAGTGGCATCACGGCCTGCAGCCGGGCCACGGAGTCCCTGGCCAATTCGCTTAACCGGGCCAGTGTCGGTGAGTCCAGCGCGGCTTGCTGGAGCGTGACAGATGGGTTGCGGCGATTCATGAAACCTGTCGTTGATCGGAACGTTGAACAATGCATTTAATTATCACGGACGCAAGGCTGGCCAGAAGCAGGGCGATTCACCTGAGTGGCACCCGGTTGGTGCTTTCAGGGCTTGCGTTGTCGCTTGCGCTGATGGTCGTGGCGGCCTTGCTCTACCACTGGGTGTTCTTGAAGGGCGCTCGCGAAGGTTGGCCGATCGTGGGTTCCCTGGTGCGACTTGTCGTGCAGGACGAGTTTGCACAACGCGACCGGTTCATGCGTGACAACCTGGACGCCCTGGCGCGCAAAGTCGGCGAGATGCAGGCCAAACTTACCCAACTGGAGTCGTTGGGCGAGCGGGTGTCCGGCCTGGCGGGTGTCAGCCCGGCAGATGTCAAGAGCAAGCCAGGTCAGGGCGGCGCGCTGGTGGCGGGCAGGGCATTGTCGATGGACGAACTGCAGGTGACCTTGGTCAACCTGGGCCGCCAGACCGACCAGCGCGTCGACTTGATGACGGTGCTTGAATCCCGGTTGTTCGACCAGAAGATGCGGGACATGATGATTCCGACGCAGAAACCGGTCGCCATCGGCAGTCTGGGCTCGGAGTTCGGATGGCGCATCGATCCGATCACCGGGCATTCGGCGCTGCACACGGGGCTGGATTTCCAGGCCGACAAGGGCACGCCAATCCTGGCCGCCGCAGGCGGAGTCGTCGTGATACAGGAATACCATCCCGAGTACGGCAATACAGTGGAAATTGACCACGGCAACGACCTGGTGACCAGGTACGCCCATGCCTCGGCGGTTTTCGTCCAGAAAGGCGACCTGGTCAAGCGTGGGCAAAAAGTGGCTGAAGTCGGGTCGACAGGGCGCTCCACAGGCTCGCACCTGCACTTCGAGGTGCTGGTCCAGGGTATTCCGCAGGATCCCCAGAAGTTCCTCGCAGCGGGTGGCAATCTGGCCTCCCGCCAGGTGGCCACATTGGGCCTGTCGCCGGGCGTTGGCAGCTCCAACAGGGGCCCACCGAAGCGGCGCGCAGCGGACAGGTAAAATCCCGAGCTTCCGTTTCCCCTGCGCCCACACCAAAACGTGGTTGTGTTTCGCTTGAGGCAACCCCAGTTCCAACCAGTTTGAAAAGAGGATTGCGCTGTTCGGGCCACCCATGCGGGTGGCGGGCAGTCGTGCATTCATGGCCACCAATTTCCTGACCAAGATATTCGGCAGTCGCAATGACCGCCTGCTCAAGCAATACAAAAGCAGCATCACCAAGATCAACGCGCTGGAGGTGGATCTGGAGCGGCTGACTGACGATGCCTTGCGGGCCAAGACCGAAGATTTCAAAGCCCGTGCCGCTGCTGGCGAGTCGCTGGACGACCTTTTGGTGGAGGCCTTCGCGGTGGTGCGGGAAGGCTCCAAACGCGTCATGAAGATGCGCCATTTCGACGTGCAATTGCTGGGTGGAATGTCACTGCACTTCGGCAAGATCTCGGAAATGGGCACAGGGGAGGGCAAGACCCTCACGGCCACCCTGCCGGTGTACCTCAACGCCTTGACTGGCAAGGGCGTGCATGTGGTGACTGTCAACGACTACCTCGCCAATCGTGATGCACAGTGGATGGGCCGGCTGTACAACTTTCTGGGCTTGACCGTGGGCATCAACCTGCCCCAGATGCCGCGCGAAGAAAAGCAGGCGGCCTATCGTTCCGACATCACGTACGGGACCAACAACGAGTATGGCTTCGACTATCTTCGCGACAACATGGTCTACGAAGTGGGCGACCGGGTGCAGCGTGGGCTCAATTACGCGATCGTGGACGAAGTGGACTCGATCCTGATCGACGAAGCACGCACACCCTTGATCATCAGCGGCCAGGCCGAAGACCATACCAGCCTGTACCAGGCCATCAACAAGATGGTGCCCAGGCTCACCCGCCAGGAAGGCGAGGCCGATCCGCGCACTGGCGAGGGTGTGACGAAGCCGGGTGACTTCACAGTCGATGAAAAAAGCCATCAGGTGTTCCTCACGGAGCAGGGTCATGAAAGTGCCGAGCGCATCATGTTCGACCTGGGCCTGATTCCGGAAGGCGCGACCCTGTACGACCCGGCCAACATCACGCTGATGCACCATCTTTACGCGGCGTTGCGGGCCAACCAGCTCTACCACCGTGACCAGCACTATGTGGTTCAAGCGGGCGAAATCGTGATCGTGGACGAATTCACCGGGCGCCTGATGACGGGCCGCCGCTGGAGTGATGGCCTGCACCAGGCAGTGGAAGCCAAGGAAGGCGTCGCGATCCAGCCGGAAAACCAGACGATGGCGTCGATCACGTTCCAGAACTACTTTCGCCTGTACAACAAACTCGCAGGCATGACGGGCACCGCGGATACCGAGGCGTACGAGTTCCAGGAGATTTACGGCCTGGAGACGGTGGTGATCCCGCACAACCGGCCCAGCAAGCGGAATGACCAATTGGACCGCGTCTACAAGACGACGCGCGAAAAATACGAAGCTGCGATCAAGGACATCCGCGAGTGTTACGACCGGGACCAACCCGTGCTGGTAGGTACAACCTCGATCGAGAATTCGGAGATCATTTCCACGTTGCTGGACAAGGAAAAACTGTCGCACCAGGTGCTCAACGCGAAGCAGCACGCGCGTGAGGCCGAAATCGTGGCCCAGGCCGGCCGCCCGAAGATGATCACGATTGCCACCAACATGGCCGGGCGAGGTACCGACATTGTGCTGGGCGGCAACATTGAAAAGCTGGTGCAGGCTATCGAAACCGACCCGGCGTTGGAGGATGCCGTCAAGGGTGGCAAGGTCGCCGAGTTGCGCGCGCAGTGGACGCGGGACCATGAAGCCGTGACGGCGGTTGGCGGCTTGCGCATCATTGCCACCGAGCGGCACGAGTCGCGCCGTATCGACAACCAGTTGCGTGGCCGTTCGGGCCGGCAGGGCGACCCGGGTTCTTCGCGTTTTTACCTGAGCCTGGACGACGCACTGATGCGCATCTTCGCCGGGGACCGTGTCAGGGCCATCATGGATCGCCTGAAGATGCCCGACGGCGAGGCGATCGAAGCCGGCATTGTCACGCGCAGCATCGAAAGCGCCCAGCGCAAGGTGGAGGCCCGCAACTTCGACATGCGCAAACAACTGCTGGAGTATGACGACGTATCCAATGATCAGCGCAAGGTCATCTACCAGCAGCGCAACAGCATTCTGGACGCCACTGACCTGTCGGCGCAGATCGCCGCCTTGCGCGAGGGCAGTGTTGCGGACCTGGTGCGCCAGTACGTGCCAGCGGAATCCGTAGAGGAACAGTGGGACCTTGGGGCGCTCGAGACCGCGTTGACGACGGACTGGCAAATCACCGTGGAGTTGAAAGAACTGGTGCAGTCAGCTTCGGCTATTACGGGCGAAGATATCCTGGAGAAGGTGGCGACGGCCACCAGTGCGGCCTTCGATGCCAAGGTCGCGCAGGTCGGCGGAGAGAATTTCACCCAGTTCGAACGCATGGTCCTGCTGCAGAGTATCGACACCCACTGGCGGGAACACCTCAGTGCCCTGGACTACCTGCGCCAGGGTATCCATTTGCGCGGTTACGCGCAGAAGCAACCGAAACAGGAATACAAGCGCGAAGCGTTTGAGTTGTTCGGGCAGCTGCTGGACTCGGTCAAGAACGAAGTCACCAAGACCCTGATGACCGTGCGTATCCAGTCGGGTGAGCAACTCGAACAGGCGGCCCAGGAAATGGAGAGCCGCGCCGACAACATCACCAACGTCACCTATACGGCACCTACGGAAAGCGGTGAGGTGCAATCCACCGTGGACACGGAGACAGTCAAGGCCCGCGCCGCCGCGGCGGCACTTGGAGCGGTCCAGGTGCCGCGCGTCGGGCGCAATGATCCCTGCCCCTGTGGCAGCGGTAAGAAGTACAAGCAATGTCACGGAAAACTGGTCTGAAAGCCCACCACCATGCCTGTCAATCTGTCCGCGCCTGTCGCCTCTGACCTGCAGCCAGTGGCTGGTGTCCGCCTCGGGGTGACCGAGGCCGGTATCCGCAAGGCCAACCGCAAGGACCTGGCCGTGGTTCTGATTGAACCCGGCGCCTCGGTGTCGGCCGTGTTCACGCGCAACCGCTTTTGTGCGGCACCAGTTCAAGTGTGCCGGGAGCATCTCGCGTCCGGCAACGCGGTACGAGCGCTCGTCATCAACACCGGCAATGCGAATGCAGGCACCGGGGCCGACGGCCTGAAACGCGCCCGTGGCACATGCTCGGCCATGGCGCAAAGGCTTGGAGTGCAGCCACAACAGGTGTGGCCGTTCTCCACGGGTGTGATCATGGAGCCATTGCCGCTGGACCGGATTGAAGCGGGTCTCGATGCTGCCATTGCGGATGCGCGCGAAGACAACTGGTTCAACGCGGCACTGGCCATCATGACCACGGATACAGTGCCCAAGGCCTTCAGCAGCAAAGCCTTGGTCGGTGGGGCGTGGGTCACGGTGACTGGTATCAGCAAGGGCGCCGGAATGATCCGGCCCAACATGGCCACCATGCTGGGCTTCCTGGCCACCGATGCGTGTGTCGACCAGCGCGTAATGCTGCAGTTGAGCCGGGAGTTGGCCGATGACTCATTCAACTGTGTGACTGTCGACGGTGATACCTCGACGAATGACTCCCTGGTGGTCATTGCCAGCAACCGGGCCGCCAATCCGGCGATTCGAATACTTGAGAGCGCAGACGGACAGGCCTTGAAGGCCGCCATGCTCGGAGTGGCAAAGCAACTGGCGCACGCCATTGTGCGTGACGGCGAAGGCGCGACGAAATTCATCACGATTACCGTGTCCGGTGGGCGAACCACAGACGAATGTCGGCTTGTTGCCAGCGCCATTGCCCATTCACCGCTGGTCAAGACGGCTTTTTTCGCGAGTGACCCCAACCTGGGCCGAATCCTGGCAGCGGTGGGGTATGCCGGCATCAACGATCTGGACCAGGAGCAGATCGAGCTGTTTCTGGACGACGTGCATGTTGCAACCCGCGGCGGGCGACATCCTGCGTATCTGGAGGCCGATGGCCAGCGGGTCATGAAGCAGAGCGAGATCACCGTTCGTGTCGAACTCGGGCGCGGCAACCAGTCACTGACCATGTGGACGTGTGACTTGAGCCACGACTACGTATCGATCAATGCCGATTACCGCTCGTGACGGCTTTGCGCTGAATCCCGTGTGGGGGGCGATGGGAGCTTTTGCATGAATCAAAATTTTGAACACCTGTTGATCCGGGCAGAACAACTGATGGGCCGGATCGAGGCGGTGCTTCCCCAGCCTCTGGCTGTCCCTGACTGGAATGCTGCGATCGCCTACCGTTATCGCAAGCGGAGTTCCGGGCACGGAACCCTGGAGCCGGTGCGCCATGTCGGCATGGTGCGATTGAGCGACCTGAAGGAAATCGATCCGCAAAAGGACAAGATACAACGCAACACCCTGCAGTTTGTGGAAGGCAAGACCGCGAACAATGTGTTGCTGACTGGCGCGCGGGGGACGGGCAAGTCGTCGTTGATCAAGGCCTGCCTGCATGAATATGCGTCGCGCGGCCTGCGCCTGATCGAGGTGGACAAGACGGATCTGACAGACCTGCCCGATATTGTCGACGTGGTGTCGGAGCGGTCCGAGAAGTTCATCGTGTATTGCGACGATTTGAGTTTCGAGGATGGTGAGCCAGGGTACAAGGCCCTCAAGTCGATCCTGGACGGATCAGTTGCCGAAACAACGCCTAACGTGCTGGTGTATGCGACCAGCAACCGACGGCACCTGCTGCCGGAGTACATGAAGGAGAACCTGACCTACACGCACACAGACGATGGAGAGGTCCACCCCGGTGAGGTGGTGGAAGAAAAAATCTCCCTGTCGGAGCGTTTTGGCTTGTGGGTCAGTTTCTATCCTTTTACGCAGGATGAGTATCTGACGATCGTCGCGCAGTGGCTCACCCATTTCGGTTTACAGGGTGCTGCGGTGGACGCCGCCAGGCCGTACGCCTTGGTTTGGGCCCTGGAGCGCGCATCGAGAAGCGGCCGGGTGGCCTACCAGTTCGCGCGCGATTACAGCGGCAGGCTGTCTGGCGACACATGAGCCAGCGCCCGTTGCTGGCTGACCCACAACGACCGCGCGAAGGCGGGGCTGATCGACAGATCGTCGAGGTAGCCGTTGGCATCCTGGTGCAAACTGATGGCAGCTTCCTCCTCACGACACGTCCCCGAGGCAAGGTCTACGAAGGTCATTGGGAATTCCCGGGAGGAAAACTCGAAGCCGGTGAAACGGTGCTGGACGCGCTTGGACGTGAATTGCACGAGGAGCTGGGAATCTCCGTCACTGGAGCTTCACCCTGGCGGGTCGAGATGGTCGACTACCCACATGCGCTGGTGCGCCTCAATTTCTGCAAGGTTCACTCCTGGACAGGGTCCCTGCAGATGCGAGAGGGCCAGGTCTGTTGCTGGCAGCAACTTCCGGTACGGGTGGCGCCGGTTTTGCCTGGAACCGTTCCGGTGCTGGCTTTACTGGCCGCAGAACGCAGGTTTACTGGCGCAACGCACTGACTCGCACGCGCCGGGCGCCCGGCTATTGCAGCGGGAAAGGTCCGGGCGCGGGATCGTCCGGCTCCGGATCTGCTGCCACGCGAAACCCCTCGTCGGCCCAGGCACCAAGGTCCATATTCTTGCAGCGTTCGCTGCAAAAAGGGCGAAATCTGTTGCTGGTGCTGTACAGGCTGTCGCCCTTGCAATGGGGGCAAACGACGATCCTGGGGCGGGGCCTTTGACATGAATCAGCCATGGAACTTCGGGCAATCGTGGCAGCTCAATGCCTCAAGCGCACAGAGTCAGTTCAAACGCGCAGTCTTCGCTGGCGGCGTGCATTCGGTCATCGGCACCATGGCGCATCAACCGGATCGAGACCATGA